>JBBQPD010000693.1:0-4159 GCA_038331535.1 Gemmatales bacterium
CGTGTTCTTCGAGGGTGCCGGCGACGCGCTGTTTTGTGGAAAAACGCTGTTCGCCGGTTATCGCATTCGCAGCGACGTGCGCGGCCATCAGTGGCTCGCCGCCGCCTTGAAATGCCAGGTGCTGCCGTTGGAGCTGGTCAATCCGTCCTTTTACCATCTCGATACGTGCTTTTGCCCGCTGGCCCCCGGCGAAGCGCTCTGGTATCCCGACGCCTTCGACGGCTACGGGCGCAAAGTGATCGAGGCCAACATTCCGAAATTGCTGGCGGTCGATAAGGATGAGGCGCACCGCTTCGCCTGCAATGCCGTCGTCGTCGGCAAGACCGTCGTCACGAACGCGGGCTGTCCGATGCTGACGGTAGGGCTGCACGAGAGCGGTTACACGCCGGTGGCGGTCGAGTTGGACGAGTTTCTGAAGGCGGGCGGCAGCGCGAAGTGTCTGACGCTGCGGCTCGACGGCGAAGAAGCGGCGGTCTGGGAATAAGCTGCCTGACAAGCGCACGCAGTCAATCAATGAAAGAGGCCCCTCCCGGATTTGAACCGGGGATGGCGGATTTGCAATCCGCTGCCTTAGCCGCTTGGCGAAGGGGCCGAACGCTCTGATTGTATCGGCGGCGGCGCGTCGAGACTTGAATGAGGCCCCTCCCGGATTCGAACCGGGGATGGCGGATTTGCAATCCACTGCCTTACCGCTTGGCTAAGGGGCCGCCTGGGTCTTTGGGCATGATAGCGAGGCCGTTCGACAGGGTCAATCGGAGCTGCCCGATGTCGGGGCAAACTCGTATTCGTATGGTGTCGCCACCCAATCTCCAAATGGAAGCGTGGCCAAACAGCGGCAGGAACTCCTGGTCGTACGTGTACCTGAGGCTCGATACGTTGGACACCAAGAGGCTTTTGACTCGGGACACCGAAAGGGAAGCGGAATGGATGAATCACTCGGGACTCCCTCCTCGAATTCCCCGCCAGATCGCCTATCTGCCGCCTTTCCAGGTCTGATCAGCAGGGTGACTGAAGGAGCGTTTATGGGCGGAGCCACCGGTTGCTGGGTCGCGGTCCAGGGCGGAGCTGGTCTGGGGTTCTTTTTCGGGGCCGGGATGGGCGGTTGGTCCTGGGCCGTCTCCATGTGTGGGTGTTTCCTGGCACCGATCGGCGCCGTGATAGGGGCGATTCCTGGACTCTTGCTCGGCGGACTCGTGGCCGGCGCCGCGGGCCTGGCCGGAGGTGCCGTGGGGGGCTGCATCACCCGGCTGACCCTGTTCAAGAGCGCCGGCAGCTTACTTGGCGGTGGAGTGGGGACGGCTGCGGGATTCGGAGGCACCAAATTGTTATCACGCTGGCTCGACTTCGATTCGATCCTGGGCAACTGGTCTCCAATTGCCTTCGGAGGATTGGCCGCTATAGGGATGACTCTCGGCGGATTGGGCGGAGTCCTCGGCGGCGTCCTGACGGGCAACCCCTCCTTCATCGAACCTCCCAGCGACGATTCACCTCTCCTCCCTTCGACTCAACGGAGCGATTAGCAGCAACCGCTGATTCCGGAGCGGGCAACAGGTCAGAGACGTTGCCGCGGTATGAGGACCGAAAGCAGACGGCGATTGTTGGAATGCGGAGAGGGAGGGATTCTCTGACGCCTTCTTCCGAATGCAGCAACGGATGTTATTGTATGGTGTTATGACTTGTGGTCAATGCCAACCAATCCGGCTCTCGATCAATACCGGGTGCCGGCGCCGAGACCGCGACGCGCCCGTTCGCCGACAAGGCCAGGCCATGGACCGGGCCGGCGTGTCCCTCCAACGGCTCTCGGCACTCGGCGGCGGCCACATCCCAGACACGTACCGTTCCGTCAGGCCCGCCCGAGAGAACAACGCGGCCATCGGCCGACACCGCCACGCTGAGCACCGGGGTCGAACTGCCTGGCAGCGTGACGCGGCAGTGACCAGTCGCCAAGTCCCACACGCGCACCGTCCTTTCGTCCCCACCGGAAACCGTGCTCAGGGCGTTTGCGGACAGCGCCACGCTGTTGAGCGCACCGGCATGTCCCTCAAGCGCGGCGTAACGCTGGCGGGACGCCAGATCCCAGACCCGCACGATACCGTCGGCACCGCCTGACACGGCGGTACGGCCCGAAGCCGTTAACGCCACGGAATGGACCTGGCCCGCGTGTCCCGGCAACGTGGCGAGGCTCTGCTCGTTATTCAGGTCCCACAGCCGAAGCGTTCCGTCGGCCGCTCCGGAGATGCAACTCCTACCGTCCGCCGACGCCGCGAGGCAATTCAAGCGCTCTGCGGGCGTGCTCAAGCGCTGGCGCCCCGAGCCGCCCGCCAGATCCCACACCTGCAGCGTATCGTCCTCCGCCGTGGAGACGACCGGGCCGGCGTTGCCGCAGAGAGCCACGCTCGTCACGGGGTCCGTGTGGCCGGCAAGAATGGTGCGGCAGCGGCCGGACGCGAGGTCCCACACACGCAGCGTGCTGTCGCGTGAGCCTGAGACCGCGCATCGGCCGTCCGGCGACACGGCCACACAGGTCACTTCGGCGCGGTGTCCCGTGAGTACGAACTGACAGGGGGACGGGGCGAAAGCGGCAGGGCGGTTCAACCATTCCAACCAACATTCCGGCGCCTCTGCGGTCCGGTCGCGCCGTTGCGCCTCCTGCGAGACCGGGCTGTCCTTCGCCTCGTTCAACGCCTGCTGGAAGAACAACTCGGGGCGAGTCGCCAGCACGGCCGCCTGACTGCGCGCGAAGTGGCGCCAGGCGGGGAACGCTGCCGGCTCGCAGCCGTCCCAATCTTGCATGGCGTGGTACTGCGCCGCTAGCGCGAAGGGGCCGCGCGCGTTAAACTCGGTCCGCACCATGTCCCAGCCGGTGTAGCATTCGCGTAATCGTTGGCGCACCACTTCTTGCGGCAACGTCAACTGAACCAGCGCATAGTCCCGGGCGCGATCGTGATAGCGGTAGCGCCGGTGGAGTGGGTCCGCGGGCTGTTGCAGCAGGGAGACGTTGGCCAGTTCCACCAGAAGAACAAGCCCTGCCGCGACTGCGACGGCGGCGACCACGTTGCAGCAGGGAGACGTTGGCCAGTTCCACCAGAAGCCGCGCCGCCTGGGGTGCGTTCTTCCCTTCCTCCTGGCGCAGCCACGCTTCCACCAGATTCGGCCCGATGTCGCCGCCCGGCGCCAGGGCGAGCGCGGTGAAGACGGCGCGCGCGGGTAAACTGACAAAGCGCCACGACAGGTCAAAGACCGTTGCCGAGCGCTCGTCTTCTTCCGCCAGGGCCGACAGGCCGCGCCGCCGCAACTCCTCCGCGTATTCCGACAAACTGTAGTGTCGGTTGGCGATCACCCGCCCGGCTGCAGTAAGGAACAACGGGAGGCAGCCGCACGCCTGAAGCACCACGTCGGCCGCGTCAGCCTCGGCCGGCGCGCCGAGGAGCGCCTGCAACAGACCGAGCACCGCGGCCGGCGCGAGCGCCTCCAGGTCGCGCACCCAAACGCCGGGCGGAAGCGCATCTCGACTTCGTGCGCAACTACAATACGGCGGAACGCGTATCGCTGGTGAGCAGTTTCGCGGCCAAGAGCGGCGGCAAAGGGCAGCTTTACTCGTCGGGAGAAAGCCAACCGTACATCTATCTGGACAAGTGGGAAGGCAAGGCGGCGGACGACGCGCTGCGGATCGGCATGACCTTGGCCCTCCATCCGCACATGTTCAAGCAGATTCAGACCACCGCGGACGTCGATGATTACCTGGGGAAGCATGGCGGCCTGCGCTTTCTGCCCGATACGGCACACTTGACGGTCGCCGGTGAAGACGTCAAGGCCGTCATCGACAACCACTATGGTCGCATCGAGGCGATCCACCTGAAAGACTGGACTGCGGAGTACGGCCGGGCGTACCAGTTTTATGGACGAGGGTTCGTGGAACTCGGGGAGGGTGACGTCCAGGGCGAACGCATCAAAACTTCCCTGACCCACCCCGTGTTTGACAAGATGGCGAGAATACCCTGGATTTTGCTGGCTTTTCCGCGTGCGGGAGATCGAGAGGCGTGAGCGACGGGGTAATCGACGCCGCGAAAAGCAGCCCAGCCCGTTTCGCCTTCTCGGCAGAACGGCATTCTACGCATCTCGAAATCCCAGGAAAAGTGGGCGTCGGCGAAGTTCTCCG
>JBBQPD010000694.1:0-4158 GCA_038331535.1 Gemmatales bacterium
CCCCCCGGTTGCGCCGCGGGGGCGCCCCCCCCCCCCGCTCGCCAGGAACCTCGTCATTCATTCGCCGCGCGGGCGGCATCGTCCACGGCCAGCTGCGTCTTCTTCGACACGCGGCCGGTCGCGTTCATCTCCTGCAAAACCTGCTTCGCCAGCATCGTCTTCTTCGCGGCCCGCGGTCCCATGACCTCCGCCTTCTTCTCGATCATCTGGGCGACGCGCTGGACTTCTTCCGTGCTGTTCGTCGAGATCGCCTTCTGCAAGTTCTCGTTCAGCTCGGCGATCTGCACCTCGTCGATGTGCTTGGCCACCTCGGCGTTGATGTAGCCGTGGCCCGCCGACGTGTAGGCCATTTCGAGCGGCACCTGGCCCGTACTCTCGCGGACGCCGCTGCCTGGGTCGAAGGTGATCTCGATGTCCGTGATGCTGAACTTGCCGTCCGGACGCTTCGGCAGGCTCAGATCGAGGATATAGCGCGACGACTTGTCGCGCTCCAGAGTGCCGAGCTTGGCGACGAGGTGCCGCTCTTCCGGCTCCTCCAGCGTCAGCGACTTGATGTCCGGCACCACCTGGCGGACGCGCTTGACCTTCACGTCCTTCTTGACGCGCAGGTGCATCTCCACGTCCATGAAGCCGGCGGCGGCGAGGGACGCGAACTCTTGCGCGAACAACCGCTCGGCGGCGCCCACGTCGTTGACGTCGATGTAACCCCAGTCGCCCTCGGACAGCTTGGCCAGGTCTTTGATGAGGTTCTGGTTCCACTCGGTGCCGACGCCGATGATGCTGAAACGAATCTTCTTCTGGGCGGCCAGCGCGGCCAGCTCGCGGCAGCGGCGCTCGCCGGACGTTTCGCCGTCGGTCAGCACGATCAGCTGCGAGAGCTTGCCCGAACCCATGCTCTGTTCGAGCGCGTTCATGCCCGCTTCGATGCCCTGGTCCATGGCGGTGCCGCCCGGATCGACGTCGAACATGTCGATCTTGTTGATGTGCTCCTCGATCTTGGCCTTGTCGGACAGGGCCGTCGAGGGCAGGATCGTCTGGCAATTGTGGGCGAAGGCGATTAGGGCCAGGGTGTCGGTCGGCTTGAGCTTCTGGATGGCGGCGACGGCGCCCTTCTGGATGCGGCTGAGGCGGCTGAAGCCGGTGCCGTCTTCCTCGTACATCGAGCCGCTGACGTCGAGCACGATGGCGAGGTTGAGGTTGAGCGCCGCGCCCCCGCCGCCGCCAGCGGGGATGAGCTTGATGAGGGCGTAACTGGCGGCGGACTCGCCCATCACCGCGATGCTGCTGCGGTGCATCATCCGCTCAATGTGAATCTTGGCAGTCGAGGATGTCGGAGTCATGGTCGTGTGGTGCCTACATGGCCCTGGATCAGGTAATAATCATCGTGCCCGCGCCCCGGCCGAGGGCCGGCCCGGCCGGTAAGGGCGACAAGCATCATTCCATGATGACCGGTGATTACCCGTCGAGTGGAAACGGACCTGTTTTAACACACCGGAGCGGAGGGGGCAACTATCCCGTCGCGGATTTTTCCTGGAGGCCCATCCGACCCGAAGTATTCCGCCACCCGACATGGAATCACGTCCACTGTACGCGGACGTGTTGCGTTCAAGCTAGGAAAAAACCGCCGTCAAGCCAGTCCCCGCGCGGCGCGAGACCGCGCGACCCGCGCGACCGGTGCGATTGTTTGCGTTTCGGGCGTTCTCCGCGCGAAACGTAAACAATCACGCCGGGCCGAACAGGGCGGCCAGTCCGCGGAACCCACAGGCGCGGCACAGGCCAGCCAGGGGCGAGGCCAGCGCCCACAGGAGACGCGCCCCGCCGCTGCCGAAGGCGCACAGCAGATACCCGAATCCCGCCCCATACGCCGCCCAGCAAAAAGCCGCGATCGCGAGCCACAACGGCGTCGCTCCCCATGCGGACATTTCCGATCCGCTATGGGACAAAGCAACAAGGATAGCGCGCGGCAGCCCGTCGAGGACGACCATTAAACACGCCAGCGTCGCCGCGGCCGGGAGTCCGCCCGCCACGCCGGCGATGCCGCCGAAGAGCAAGTCCGAGGGGCGCCCGCCGCGCCGCCACACCACGTACGCGCCAACGATGCCGCCGACCCACCAGGTGGCGACCACGAACCACTTGAGGAAATGTTCTTCGCGAACGTTGCCGTCGTCTCGGCGCTCGAGCGGCGAGTGCTTCCAGCTTTCGAGGCTGCCGGGGGCCGGCTCGGTAACCTTGCTCATGAGGACGCGCGCGAAGACCTCGGCCGGCGCCGCCAGCAGCAGGCGAAACACCAGGGCCAGGACGATGCCGACGACGAGCGGCCGCAGCAGCCGGACGCCGACCGATTCCGGCCGGCGCGGCTTTTCGACCGGAGCCGGCAGCCAGTCGAGCGGCGCCGGCGCGGTCGTGGTCGCCACCGCCCAGTTGAAGGCCGCGGGACCAGCGACCGGCGCGGCGGGCAGCGTTGGTGCAGGCCCCGGCCGCATGGTAAGAGCCGCCGACACGGGCTGCGAAGGCGGCAACGCGGGCACAGGCAACGGTGGGAGGACCGGCGCCGGCCGAGCCGGCGCTGCTGCGGGAATCGGCAGCGGCCGTGGTGCGACGGGCGGCGGCGCCAGGCGCGCCGGTGGGACGAAGCTGCGCGGAAACTGAGCCGTGACGCGCACTTTCATCGCCAGGCGCTGGCCGCCATTTGCCGAAACGCGCAGCGTGGCTTCTTGCTGCGGCCGGCCGTCCATCAGCGCCGAGTCGATCTCGAAACCGATTTGCGCCTGCTGCGGTCCGCTGACGCTCGGCTTGGTCGGCCGCAGCCAGGCCGCGTCGCTGTCCACCTGGGCGAACACCCATTTCTTCGTCGTCGTCCGCAGCGTCACCTGGCCGCGCGCCACTTCGGGAGCCGTGATCGTAAAGCGCATCTCGCTCTCGGACAGGGCGACCGGCGGCGGCTTGGACAGGCCGAGGCACTCGAAGAATTGCTGCACGGCGCCGACGCCGCGTGCCGGCGTTCCCGGCACGGGATACTTCCAGCCGTTGGCCTCGAACCAGCGCTGCACCTCGCCGCTTTCGAGCAACGGCACCGCCGGTTTCGGGTTGGTGCGCATGCGCTCGGCCATGCCGCGCGGGCTGGTCGCGCCCTGGAACGGCGGCCGCGTAAACGCCACGGCGGCCACGTCGAGCCGCAACGGCACCTCGGCGATGCCGCCGTTGGTGACGACCGTCAATTTGCCGCTGTAGCCCTGTCCGGCGACCAGGCCGCGCGAATCGACGCGCACCGTCACGTCCTGGTCGCGGGCCGCCTTGACGGGGCAGGTGTTCGGGTCGATGCCGTCGGCCAGCTTCAGCCACGGTTCGCCGTCGGTGACGGCCACCTTGCCCTGGAGCAGTCCCTTGCCGTGGTTGAGGACGGTGAGCTTCATCTGCCGCTGTTCGCCCGCCTTGAGCGCGCCCAGGGCGATGCGCCGCGGCGTCAGATCGAGGCGCGGCGCCTGCGGGTTCGGCGACACGGGCAGGTTGTTGATGAACTGAAGGAGGGCGACGTCGGCGTCGGGATTCTCCTGCGCTTCCTGCGCGGTGCGCGCCAGGTCGAGCCGGCCCGCCTGACCGAAGTGGCGTTCAAAATCGCCGCGGCGCAGCAGGTCGCGCGCCTCGATCCATTCGACCTGACAGGTCTGGGCGATCTCCTCGACCGTGCGGCAGCGCTTGCCGCAGAGAGGGAAGACGAACTCGCGCGATAGCTGGCCGAGGGGCGAGACGACGGCCCCCTGCTGCAAGACGAAGCCGTCGAAGTAGCAGTAGACGGCTTCGTTCGGGTTGGCCCGCTTGCAGCGGGGACAGGATTGTGGCATACGGTAAAATCGGGGGTCAAGGGTTCGTTTAGCTTCTTACCTCTGAAGAAGTTCAGCCGAGTTTTGGCTGATAGCTGATAGCTATCAGCTAATAGCTGTCAGCAAGAACTCCTCTGAGCTTCTCTGCATCTTGCGGATCAAGGGTTCGTTAAGCTTCTTACCTCGGTAGAAGTTCAGTCGAGTTCTGGCTGATAGCTGATAGCTATCAGCTAATAGCTGTCAGCAAGAACTCCTCTGAGCTTCTCTGCATCTTGCGGATCAAGGGTTTGTTAAGCTTCTTACCTCGGTAGAAGTTCAGTCGAGTTCTGGCTGATAG
>JBBQPD010000695.1:0-4157 GCA_038331535.1 Gemmatales bacterium
CCTCTTCCTTCCTTTTTCTTCTCTGTGTCCTCTGTGTCACTGTGGTGAATCCTCTTTCCTGATACGCTTCAATATCCTGACACCATCGCTCCGTTACCTCCTGCCCCCACGGCGTACCATGCGCATCCAACTCGACTACGGTAAGACGGGCCTCGAAGTTAACCTGCCGGACGATCGCCTCGTCGGGCCGCTGGCAATCCGGCCGGCGGCGCCTCTCCCCGACGCCGCGGACGCTATCCGCCAGGCGATCGACAATCCCATCGGCTGCCGGCCGCTCGCCGAGATCGCGCGCGGCCGCAAGAACGCCTGCATCCTCATCTGCGACGTAACGAGGCCGGTGCCGAACAAGCTCATCCTGCCGCCCATGCTCCGCATCCTCGAAGAACAGGGCATCGCCCGCAAGGACATCGTCATCCTCAACGCCACCGGTCTGCACCGGCCGAACGAGGGCGCGGAGATGGAGGAGCTGGTCGGCGCCGAGATCGCCCGTGATTACCGCTGCGAGAACCATCACGGCAAAGTAAAGGAAGAACACGATTACCTCGGCACCACGGCGAACGGCGTGCCGGTATGGCTCGATTCACGCTATGTCCGCGCCGACCTGAAGATCACGACGGGTCTGATTGAACCGCATCTGATGGCCGGTTACAGCGGCGGCCGCAAGGTTATTTGCCCCGGCATCGCCGGCCTGGAGACGGTGAAAGTCTGGCACGGGCCGCGCTTTCTCGAACATCCGCTGGCCGACTGCGGCATCGTCGCCGGCAACCCGGTCCACGAGGAGAACACGCGCATCGCCCTGCTGGCCGGCTGCGACTTCATCGTCAACGTCTGCCTCGACGGCCAGCGCCGCGTCACCTGGGTCGGCGCCGGCGACATGATCAAGGCGTGGGAAGAGGGCGTGCGCTTCGTCGAACAGGTGGTGCGCGTGCCGGTGAAGGAGGCGCTCGACGTGGTGGTAACCAGCAGCGCCGGCTATCCGCTCGACACGACGTTTTACCAGGTGGTGAAAGGGATGACTGGGGCGCTGCCGATCGTCAAACAGGGCGGCACGATCATCATCGCCGCCAGCCTGACGGAAGGTCTAGGCTCCCCCGAATTTCAGCAGGTGATGCGCGAGAACCCGGACCTGATGGAGTTCAAAAAGCGCATTCTCGGCAGCGATTATTTTATTATGGATCAGTGGCAGCTAGAGGAACTGGCGAAGGTGGTGGCGCGCTGCAAGGTGAAGGTGGTGACGCACGGCCTGTCGGCGGAGACGCTGCGCGGCTGCTACGTCGAGTCGGCGCCGACGGTCGAGCAAGCGGTGGCCGAATCGCTAGCGGAGTATGGGCCGACGGCGCGCGTCGCGGTCATTCCGAAAGGGCCGTACGTGTTGCCGTATGTGGCATGACAGGGCGGGAGTACTTCGATACACTTCAGAGTGAGGCAGCAGTCAAAAGATTACCCGACCACTGTCGCGCGGGGGACATGGCCGAAGTTGAAAACAATCGTAGGCGAAAGGGGCGGGAGGCGGGTTGCCTGCACGCGTGTCGCGCGATCGGCGACCTTGGTGAGCCTATGAATCCCCCAATTCTTAGGAGTTGCTGGCCGAGACTCCAGGCCAAGGATCCGATGCATGTTCAGTCCTGAAGACATTCTTGCCCGGCTTCGTCAGCAGCCATTCGTGCCGCTTCGTATCGTATCGAGCAGTGGTCAGACCATTGACGTTAGCCATCCAGACCTCGTTTTGGTGGGACGACGGTTTTTGGAAATCGGAACCCCTAGCGCCGAAAACCCGGCAACCTTCGACAACGTGCTTCGGTTCTCCATCATGCACGTTACGGCTCTCCAAGATCTGCCCGCACCGTCTCCTGTCGTGAGGAACAACGGCGGCTGAGGTCAACCCCTCAACCGCGCCTGTCGCATCAACTGATCGGTCTTCTCATACGCCTCACGCACCCACTCCACGATCCGCGCCGGGTCCGGCGAATACTCCAGCTCGATGCTGACCGCGCCGTCGATGTCCAGCTCCTTGATCTCGCGCAAATACGGCGGGAAATCGACGACGCCGCGACCCGGCGGCAGGTCGCCGTGCACCTTGCCGTCGCAGTCGCTCAGGTGGACGTGCGTCGCCTTTCCCTTCAGGCGGCGTAGCTCCTCCGACTTCGTCCCCGACAGGAGCAGGTGCGAGACGTCGATGTTTGCCAGCACCGCCGGGTGACTCACGTCGTCGAGAAAGCGCAGCATGGTATCGACATTATTGACGAGCGATAGCTTGAACGGCTCCAGTTCCAGGGCGATCTTCAGGCCGAGGTCGGCGGCGTGCTTGCCCAGCTCGCGGACATTCTTGACGCCGGTCTGCCATTGCTCGGCCGGCGCGATCACCTGCCGCTCCCAGATGTATTCGCCCAGGACCAGCAACAGGTTATGTGCGGAGTATTCGTAGGCCAGGTCGAGGTAGCGGCGGCAGCGGTCGAGGTGGAAGCGCTGCACGCTCGGGTTGAAGTCGATCAACCCGACGGCGACGCAGGCGATGCTGACGATCGGTAAGCCGGCCTTCTCGCATTCGGTGCGGATGAGCTTGCGTTCGCGGGCATCGAGGTCGAGCGGGTCGGCGAAGATGTCGATGGTGTCGAAGCCGATTTCCTTCGTCATGCGAATGCCGAAGGCGGTGTCGCGGCCCGCCTGCGCCCAGGCGGAGTTGATGAGGCCGAGTTTCATGACTGAGCTCTTGATTGTCGCTTGCGGCTTAGCGGTGGCGGACCGCTAAGCCGCAAGCGGCAATCTACGGCACTACGCTGAAATCGCAAGCCGTCACGCCGCCAGGCGCGTCCGCTTGCGCAGATAGGCGGCAACGCTATGGACGACGCGGCGCTGCTGTTCGACCGTGATTTCGGGGAACATCGGCAGGGCCATCACGCTGCGGGCCGCCTCTTCGCTGGCGGGGAAATCGCCCTCGCCGTAGTCGAGGAAGGACAGGCATTCCTGCCGGTGCAGCGGCACGGGATAATAAATCTCGCAGCCGATCTTCTCCGACTTGAAGTGCCGCACCAGGGCGTCGCGCTCGCCGTCGGCGACGCGGACGACATATTGATTAAACGTGTGGCGGCGCTTCGGGCGCACCTTCGGACGCTCCAGGAAGTGCGTCAGGTGGGTTTCCTCGATGAGGCCGTCGTAGCGCCCCGCCGCGGCCTGGCGGTCGGCGATCCAGCGCTCGAGGTGCGGCAGCTTGACGCGCAGCATGGCGGCCTGAATGGCGTCGATGCGGGCGTTCCAGCCGATGTATTTGTGGAAATACTTCGGCTCCATGCCGTGGACGCGCAGGCAGGCCATGCGCTCGGCCCACTGGGGGTCGCCGGTCACGACCATGCCGGCGTCGCCGTAGGTGCCGAGGTTCTTGGTCGGGTAAAAGCTCAGGCAACCGATGCTGCCCAGACTGCCGGCGCGCTTGCCCTGATACTCGGCGCCGAGCGCCTGGGCGGCATCCTCGACAATCGTGAGATTATGCCGCTCGGCGATCTGCCAGAGCGGTTCCATGTCGGCACACTGGCCGAAGAGGTGGACTGCCAAAATCGCGCGCGTCCGCTCGGTAATCTTGCTTTCGACCTGAATCGGGTCCATGTTGTAGGAAACGGGGTCGATGTCGGTGAACACCGGGCGAGCGCCGGTGCGGCAGACCGACCCGGCGGTCGCGAAGAAGGTGAAGGTGGGCAGAATGACCTCGTCGCCGGGACCGATGCCGAGGCCGTGCAGGGCGAGCAGCAGGGCGTCGGTGCCGGAACCGCAGCCGACGCCGTGGGTGACTCCGCAGTAGCCGGCCACCTCCTCTTCCAGGGCGCTGACCTCGGGGCCGAGGATGACCTGCCCCGAACTCAGCACGCGCTGCACGGCCGCCTCGATCTGCGGCTGGAGGTCGCGGTACTGGATTTGGAGGTCACATAAAGGCACTCCCGCCATGTGTGTCGCCATCCGCCGACTCCCTTCCGCAGGTGGACTCGTCCGTGTCGGGGCGGGCGCCGGGTGGCCTCGTTCCTTCGAGTACCGGCTCCGGCCCGTGCCGCTGCCCGGCAACGGTAAGGTGCGGGGCGAAGAAAATCAATGCGAAGTGGCGTGCGGCGTGCGGCGTGCGGCGTGCGGCGTAATAGAATCCGTGCCATTGGGTGGCTGCCTTTCCACGC
>JBBQPD010000696.1:0-4151 GCA_038331535.1 Gemmatales bacterium
GATGGCCGAAGTCGGCGAGTGCAAGTTCATGAAGTCGATCCGCTTCAACCACGGCAGCGTGGCGACGAAAAGCGCCGGCACGATGGCGAAATACTTTGCCAGGTCGTTGGCAATCGAGAACGTAGTCAACGCGCCCCGCGTCATCAGCAATTGTTTACCGACCTCGACGACCTCGATGAGCTTGGTGGGGTCGCTGTCGAGGTCCACCATGTTGCCCGCTTCCTTGGCCGCCTGGGTGCCGCTGTTCATGGCAACGCCGACGTCGGCCTGGGCCAGGGCCGGGGCATCGTTGGTGCCGTCGCCCATCATGGCCACCAGTTTGCCGCCAGCCTGTTCCTTGCGGATGTAGGCCAGCTTGGCCTCCGGCGTCGCCTGGGCGATGTAGTCGTCCACCCCGGCCTGCTCCGCGATGGCTTTCGCCGTCAGCGGGTTGTCGCCAGTGACCATCACCGTGCGCAGGCCCATTTTTCGTAGCCGCTCGAAACGCTCGCGGATGTTTGGCTTGAGAATGTCCTCCAGCACAACCAGCCCGGCCAGGCGCTTGCCCTCGCACACGAGGAGGGGAGTCGCGCCACGGGAAGCAACGGCGTCTACCTGACGCTCGATCCCGTCAGGGACAGAACCGCCCTGTTGCTGGACGTGGCGCAGGATGGTGTCGGGGGCGCCTTTGCGGAGCTGCCGGCCGTCGGCGAGGTCGAGGCCGCTCATGCGGGTTTGGGCCGTGAACTCGACGAACCGTGCGTCGGGCGGTGCGGCAAGCGCCGGCGACTGCGGCGACTGACGGTACAGGTCGAGGACGCTTTTTCCTTCCGGCGTCTGATCCGCGACGGAGGCCAGGGCCGCCAGACGACCCAGCTCCTCGGCGGTGTAGCCTGACGCGGGGATGAACTGCGTCGCCCGACGATTGCCCATCGTGATCGTGCCGGTTTTATCCAGCAAGAGCGTGTCCACGTCGCCGGCGACCTCAACGGCCTTACCGCTCTTGGCAATGATGTTGGCTCGCAGCGCCCGGTCCATGCCGGCGATGCCGATTGCCGCCAGCAGGGCGCCAATGGTCGTTGGGATCAGGCATACGAGCAAGGCCACGAGTGTCGGCACGTCGGTACCGAGGCTGGGCACCTGGCCGGCCGCCCCGACGTAGTCCTGCATGTACTGCTCGGCGTGGCGAGCCATCGGCCACAGCGCCACGGTGACGATGAGGAAGATCAACGTGAAAGCCGACAGCACCAGCGATAGGGCGATCTCGTTCGGCGTCCGCTGGCGAGCGGCGCCCTCGACCAGGGCAATCATGCGGTCGAGAAACGACGTGCCGGCGCCAGCCGTGACGCGGACGACGATGCGATCGGACAGGACGCGCGTACCGCCCGTCACGCCGGAGCGGTCGCCGCCGGCCTCGCGCACGACCGGGGCCGACTCGCCGGTGATGGCCGACTCGTCCACGGAGGCGACGCCTTCGACCACCTCGCCGTCGGCCGGTATGACCTGCCCCGCCTTGACCACGACGCGGTCTCCGGTTTTCAGGGCGGTGGAGACGGTCGCTTCCTCGCGGCCGTCTTTGTGGAGGCGAACGGCTGGTGTTTCCTGGCGCGTCTTGCGCAGCGTGTCGGCCTGGGCCTTGCCGCGCGCCTCGGCCAGTGCCTCCGCGAAGTTGGCGAACAGGACGGTGAGGAACAGCCAGACGTCCAGGGCGAAAAGATACGTCACTCGCACCTGGCCGCCGTGACCGAAGAGTGCCGCGATCGTGAACAGGATCGACAGAACGGTGCCGACCTCGACCACGAACATCACCGGGTTCTTCCACTGGATGTCGGGCCGCAGCATGACGAAGGCCCGCTTGAGCGCAGCCGTTACCAGCTCCGGCGCGAAGAGTCCTTGCTTGCGGCTCAGACGCCGCGCCATCTTTTCTCGCTGCTCTTCCGGCGTTGGTCCGTGCATAGTGGGTCCGTAGTAAATGGTGCGTGACATGGTTCGCGCCTTCTCAAATATCGCGCTTAACGGCCGAATGGGATCGGTCCCAGGTGTTCGGCCACCGGTCCCAGGACTGCCGCAGGTAGAAACAGCAGCGAGCCGACCAACAGGATTGTCCCTAGCAGCACGAAGCCGAATGTCGCGGTGTCGGTGCGCAGCGTGCCGGCGGTGAACGGCGTCGGCTTCTTGACCGCGAGCCCGCCTGCGAGGGCCAGCGGGGCGATGATCGGGATAAAGCGGCCGAGTAGCATGACCAGGGCCGTGGCGATGTCCCAGGCAGGGCTGTGTTCGGCCGGTTCCGAGGCGTTCGCCTTCCGGTCGTTGAGACCCCAGGTGTCTTGCAAGCCCTCGAAGCCGGAGCCGTTGTTGGCGGACGCCGAGCTGAACTCGTAGAGGATCTCCGAGAAGCCGTGGGCGCCGGGGTTGTTGGTCGCCTTCGCTCCCCAGTCGCGGGCGGCGAATAGCCCGGTCGGACCCAGCGTCAGGATGGGATGGATGAGCAGGGCCAGCATGGCGAGCTTCATCTCGCGGGCTTCGACCTTTTTGCCGAGGTACTCCGGAGTGCGCCCCACCATCAGCCCCGCCAGGAAGACGCCGGTGATGAGGTAGACCAGCAGATTGATCAGGCCGACGCCCTTGCCGCCGAAGACGCAGTTCAGCCACATGCCGGTCATCGGAGTCAGCCCCGCCAGCGGGTTGAGGCTGTCATGCATGCAGTTGACCGAACCGCAGGTGACCGCCGTGGTCACGGCGGCGTAGGTCGCTCCGGCTGACGTGCCGAAGCGTAGTTCTTTTCCCTCCAGGTTGCCCAGCTCCTGATCGACTGGCAACCCCTCCAGGGCGGGCACGGTCCTTTCGACGATTTGACCGTCGGCGTCAAGCACCCGGATGCTGTGACTTGGTTGGGCGGTCAGAGCAGGGTTCGGTTGAGCCGAGTCCCAGTATACGGCCCAGCCGATCATCACCAGGAACAGGCCCAGCATCACGCTGTACAGGACGACGGCGTGCCGCATCTGGTTGAGCATCCGCCCGAAAGCGACGACGAGCGACAGCGGGAAAATCAGAATCGTGACGCACGTCAGGAAGTTGGTCGCCGCATTCGGGTTCTCGAATGGGTGGGCCGAGTTAGCTCCGAAGAAGCCGCCGCCGTTGGTGCCGAGGTGTTTGATCGGGATGACCGCGGCGACCGGCCCGCGTGCGATCTTCTGTGTCTGCGGCTCCCTGGCATCGGCCGGCTGCTCCATCGTCGTGACCTCCGCCGAGCCATCGAACGTCATCGGCACGCCGGCCGCCAGGAGCAGCACGCCGACGACGAGGCTGGCGGGTAAGAAGACGTAGACCACCACGCGCCACAGGTCGAGGTAGAAGTTACCCATGTGGGTGTCGCCGCGCAGACCGCGAATCATGGCCGCGAGGGCCGCGAAGCCAACGCCGGCCGACACGAACATGCTCCACAAGATGGCCGTGAGCTGGCTGAAGTAGGACAGGTGCTGCTCGCCGGAGTAGTGCTGGAGGTTCGTGTTCGTCAGGAACGACACCGCCGTGTTGAAGATCGTCGTCGGCGCCAGCATCCCCTTGCCGTCAGGGTTGAATGGTAGCAGCGGTTGGAGCGCCAGCGCAGCGAACGCGACGACGAACATCACGGTGTTGAACCCGAGCAGAGCCAAAGCGTATTGCTTCCAGCCCTGCGGCCCGGTGTCCACGCGCCGCTCGAACCAGGCCAGCCAGCGCGGCACGACGAGGCGGCCATCCATGACGCGGGCCAGGTAGTAGCCGACCGGGATCGAGAGAGCGACGCTGACGCCGACGATCAGGAGCGGAAGAGTCCACATGAAACAGTGCCTCGGGTTAGAGCGTTCGAAAAAAAGCAGCACGATCGACCGGGCAGGCCGCCACGGGGTGTCGGAGTGTCCGGCTGAGAGCTATCAGCTACTAGCTGACAGCTTTCAGCCAAACTTGTGTCGCTACTGTTGTCACACCATCCAGAGGCCGTCGGCCTGTGCGTCATTCTTTCCGAATGCGTTTAGAACCACTCGGGGCGCAACAGCGCCGTCAGGAGATACAGGAACAACAATCCGGCCACGACAGCCGCTAGCAGGATCATGGATTCTCCTTTTCAGATGCGCTCGCAAGCCAGGACAAAGGCGTACAGCAAGGCCAGCGTCGCCAGGCCGAGCAGGGCC
>JBBQPD010000697.1:0-4137 GCA_038331535.1 Gemmatales bacterium
GGGGTCTCACCGAGTACCTGCACGACCACATCGGCTGCCGCACCTTGTTCGCGACGCACTACCACGAGCTGGCCCAGCTGGCCGAGCGGCTGCCGGGGCTGCGCAACTTCAACGTGACAGTTCATGAGGCGGCGGACGGCATTATCTTCCTGCACAAGGTCGCCGCCGGCAGCGCCGACAAGAGCTACGGCATTCACGTCGCCCAGCGCGCCGGCGTCCCCGCCGAGGTGCTGGAGCGCGCCCGTCAGGTGTTGGCCGAGCTGGAGGCGCTGCACGTCGAGACGCCGGACCGTCCGGGTCGGATTCGCCGGCCGCGCGTGGTGCAGGCGAGCCTGTTCGCGCGCACCGAGGATCCGGTGCTGACCGACCTGCGCGAGCTGGACCTAGGCAAGGCGACGCCGGAAGAGGTGGTGGCGCGCGTGCGGCGCTGGCAGCGCGAGGTGGGGCGAGGATAGTCTACGTTCTGACCGCGCTTCCAGATGTTGGGCGCGGGCGGCAAAAGGCGGTATCATGAGCGTGGCGTGGGATGTGTAGACCGCGGTGGCTTTCGGGGCAACGGAGCCGCTGCCGTGAATAGGACCGAGTGGCAGCGGCTCGCAGATGAACGAGAACGCGACGCTCGGGCTCTCCTCACCGTAGGTCAGTGGTCCGGCGCTTACTATTTAGCGGGCTACGCCGTGGAATGCGGTCTAAAGTCTTGCGTCCTGGTCCGGTTGGCGGCCTCCCCAGAGCTGATCTTTCTGGAGAAAAGATTTTCCGAGAAGTGCTGGACGCATGACCTTGAAGATCTGGTCGCTCTCGCCGATCTTATGCCAGTCCGTTCGGCAGCAATAAGCGCGAACGCGATCTTCGGGCAGTACTGGCAGATCGTCACGCAGTGGAGCGAACAGGACCGCTATTGCTTGAAGACCGAGGCGCAAGCCCGAGCGATCGGCGCCGCCGTGCTCGACATCACGAATGGGGTGCTGCCATGGATCAGAGGACGCTGGTAATCGAACAGATTGATGCGGGCAGGAAATTTCTCGCTCAGCTCGACAAATACCTTCCTGTGGTTGCCGCCTTTTGGCTCAAGGCCAGCACGGAAGGCAGTTGGTATCTTTTCGTCGCTTCCGAGAAATTCAACGACGGACCGGTAGGCGAGTTTTACGGGGATGTGTCGCGCGCGGTTCAGGAAGTGAACGACCCACACCTCAACCAGTTTCGGGTAAACCTGATCGGGACAGACGACCCGAGGACACGGGCGGCTCTCGACATTCACCGCCGCTTCGCGGAAGGGATTCCCGCCCACTTCCGCGACTGCCAATTCGGCCGAGAAAGTGTCGAGGAAGTGTACGTTTATCCGCCTCCGTACAAAGCGGAAGAGGAGCGGTGGCGCGGGATTTCGGTGCTGGTATTCCCGGAACAACAACCGCAGGGCGCGTATTATGTCGAGTTCTGGCCGCGCGTGCCGATGGCGATGGTCTGGCCTGGCGGACCGCCCAAGCGGGTGCCGCGTCCTGCCGGCGTACGGGTCGAAGGGGAAAAGGTCATCGAAGGCAGCTTCCGCCCTCCCGAGAAATCGTGGCCTCACTTATCGCAACGGGACTATGAGCAGAAAGCCGTGGAGGCGGTGAGGCAGGTAGCCGCCAAAGACGAATGAGATCGAGGGTTCCGAAGACCTACGAGGCAACATGTCATGAGCGAAGTCGTAACCTTCGACCCGCCCGCGCTGATTCCGCTCTCAGGCCCGACGAAGTGGGAGCGCGAGTATCGCGCGTTCCAGAAGTTGCTGCCGTCGTTGCTTCTGACGCGCCGCGGGCAATACGTCGCCATTCACGACGAACAGGGCGTCGATAGCGGCGACAATGAAATCGCCCTCATACAGCGCGTCTTCGCGAAGGTCGGCAACGTCCCCATTCACATTGACCCGGTCGCCGACCATCCCCGAATCGCCCGCGTCCCGCATTATCGCGTTGTGGATTCGGGGACGCCATGATTCGCTACACTTACAGTCCGTTTTCCGGATCACCCGCGCCCAAGGTGAACCGCACATGCTGCTAGGGCGGGACGTTTTGAATCACTTTCGCATCCTCCTCGACGGTCCCGGCCTCGCGCTCGAAATGAGGTGACGGTTGGGCAGCGTTTACGCGAGCTGGACCTGAGGAAGGCGAGCAAGCCTGCACGCGCCGCCTACTCGGCCATGTCGGACGAGGCTGCCCGGCGGATGTCGAGCAAGCGGTTCAGGCGCGTGACCTCAAACAGCTCCAAAACATCCTCGTTCACGTCGCACAGGGTCAGGCTTCCGCCCTGGCCGCGCAACGTCTTGTGAAGGTTGACGAACATACCCATGGCGGTGCTGCTCAGGAAGCGGACTTCTCCCAGGTTGAGGCGCAACTCAGCTGGTCCGAGCTGCTCGGCCAGCCGGAAGAGTTGTTCCTCGACGGCCGGCGTGGAATCTTCGTCCAGCAGGCCGCAGTCGGACAGGATCGCCAGGACGCCGCCTGAAGTGGCCTCGACGCTCAGGCGCGCGCGCTGGGTGCGTTTGAACGGAAAGTGCATGGAAGGAGACCTCGCTTGGGCGTCGGTTTCGCGGTGCCGCCGTGGTAGGCAGATTATTCACCGACCGTGCGGAAGGGCCGCGTCCAGGCGGCGGGGAACCCGTCAGTGGGAATGCCAACAGTAGCTTTTTCGTGAAGAGAAGCAAATAAAATGCCGGGCGCGGCGCCGGCGCGAGACAGCGGTCATAACATAATATCCGCCAGCTACTTGGGGAAAGATCAGCGCGGGCTTCCCTCATGCAGTGCGCGACGAAAGAGCCGGCCTATCCTCCGCCCTGTCGGAAAATCCGGCACCTGAAAAGAGAGGGGCCGCTGTTGCCATGCCGGAGTTTCGGCGGTTCCTCGGAAGGTGTTGCCGCTGGTCATGACCGAGCGCCTGCGCTTGCAAACGTGAAGGAGTCCCAGGTGTCCACACAGACGCTGGCCGCCGTTCCTTCTCCGCCGCGGGCCGCTGGAGACGAGCCTCGTTCCTGGCGTTGGTCGCAGCGCTGGCGCGACCTCCTCTTTACCCACTGGCGCGTGCCGGAAAGCGCGCTGGTGCCGTTCCTCCCCGCCGGCCTCAAGCTCGACATGCGCGATGGCTCGGCATGGGTCTCGGCCGTCGCGTTTCGCCTCGAAGGCGTGCGGCCTCGCTATTTGCCGGCGTTCGGACCCGCGTCGAATTTCCTCGAATTGAATCTGCGCACCTACGTGAGACGGCAGGGTGAGCCGGCCATCTTCTTTCTGAGCGTCCACGCCAGCTCGCGGATCGCCGTCGCGCTGGCGCGTCTGTTCACACCATTGCCGTATGCGTCGGCCCGGATCGTTTACGCGGAGTCGGCCGGGGATTGGGAGTATCGGGCGTCGCGCCGAGAGGAGCGGCCGATCTTTCGGGCGGAGTTCAGGCCGGGCGCGGTCCGCGCGGAAGTGGCGGCCGAATCGCTCGACGCCTGGTTGCTCGAACGCTACAGTGCGTTTTTCGCCGGGAAACCCGGTCATCTGCTGCGCATGGTCGTCCGGCATCCGCGCTGGCAGGTACAGGAAGTGTCGCCCGTCGTCTCGGCACGGAGCCTTGGCGAGGCATGGGGACTTGACCTGGGACGGCCGCCGGACTGCTGTCACTTCTCGGCGGGAGTGGACGCACGGGTGGCGCCGTTCGAGGAAGTGCGAATTTAACTCCGCTCATTCACCACAAAGGCACAACGGCCAACTGATTTTCCTTTGTGTCCGTTGTGCCTTTGTGGTGAATCTCGGAACGGCGTTACTTCGTCAGTACGTCTACCAGGGTCTTGAGGCTGTCCGGGCCGACCCGGCCGACGAGATCCTTGACCGTCTGAATGTCCGCGAGGCCGATGCTGCGGGCGCTGCCGTTGCTGCTCGCCGCCCTGGGAGCAGGTTCGTGCTTCGCCGCCGGCGCGGGTGCCGGCGCCGCGGGCTTCGCGGCGGCCGCCCGCTTGGCTTTCGCCGCCTTGCGGGCGATGTCGGCCTTGTAGGTGGAGATGACGTCCAGGTTCATCTCGATGCCGAACAGTTGCTTCACCAGGCTCTGAATGTCGGCGCGGCCGGCGTCGTGCCCGAGCTTGGCCATCGCCTGTCGCACGCACTCCATCTTGTTGACGCC
>JBBQPD010000698.1:0-4126 GCA_038331535.1 Gemmatales bacterium
GGTGAGCGCGGAGGCGAGGAGGTCGAGGAGCATGGCGGGCCGCGCGAAACGTAAACGATTTCAGTCCTGACTTTTCTCCACCGACGGCGCGATGCCGTCCCGCGTCACCAGGAACGTGAGCGGCGTGATGGAGTAGGCCGAGCTGTTGTGGTCCTTGGACACGCGCCGGGCGATGCGTTTCTTCAGTGCGCGCCGATCTGAATAGACGACGAGACGGTCTCGACAGGGAATGCCGGCCCAGAACGGACTGCCGAGCGCGCCCGAGAAGAGTTGATGCAAGTCGGGATGCAGGAGCCGGCTTGACGCCAGGCCGTCGTCGGTCTCCACCACGATGACGCGGCCATCGTTCTTGGCACTCGCCCCCAGGAGTTTCCGCGGCCAGGGGAGGGCGGCCAGGTTGGCGATGGCCCGTTCATGCAGCGCCGCGGCCGTCGTCCCCCAGCGATCCACGTCCCAGCCCGTTACAAAGCGAAACATCTTGTTGCGCGCGATTGCGTAGCAAATGACCACGTCCGCCAGCCACTCGCTTATCAGCAGGTTTTTCGTCGCCGTCTCAGGATTGATGTAGCTGCGCGGCTTCAAGAGCGGCAGGATGCAGCCCTGCGCGTCCTTCCAGGTTTCGTGGCCGATCTCTGCTCGCGCCGGCTGGGTCACGGTCGCCACGAAGCGCTTGATAATCTCGTCGCGCCGCGCTGGTGCCGCGCCGCGAACTTCGCGGCACAGGTTGCCCAGGAACAGCACGTGGTTCGGCCCGCGAATCTTGTCGTCCTCGAACTTGAACTCATCCCCCGGAAACTGCTTCCGCAGCAGCGCCATCACGTCGTTGACCACTTTACGGTCGAGCAGCTGCTTGTCGCGCGTGATCTGCACGCTGGCCAGCAAGCGCTGGAACATCGGGTTCCACTCGTCGCGCTCGGCGATGGGAACCTGACTGCTGGAGAACAGCACCACGTCGCCGCCGGCCAGAATCCAGTAGTGGCCGCCTTCCCCCTCTTTCGTCATGTCGGCGGTGAGGCCGTAGTGGCGCAGCGTGGGGTCGAGGCGCAAGTCCTTGGCGTCGGCCTGGAGCAGACCTTGCCGCATCAGGTCTGGCAGCGCCTCGGCCAGCTTGTCCGTATCAACGCTGACCGGCATGATGGAAATCCACACGCCGACGTCGTCCCGTTCGTGCGGTCCGAAACCACACGACGCGCCGTCCTTTTCGATGACGGCGTCCCAGTGGGCCGGGTACTCGAGCCGATAGACGGCATGAGGATGGATGAACGTCTTGACGGGAGTTGATAACATCGGCGTTGTGGCGGCTTGGGGAAGCGGCGGTTCAGGGCATCAACTCGGGGAATTGTACATTTTCGGGGGCGGGGTGTCAGCCTCCTTTAACTCGCCGTTCGCCTCCAAGCGCATTCGCAGCAGCGAACAGCGGCGCCCCGTGTCCTGGCGCTGCACCGCCATCTCCAGCGCCTTGCGGTTGCCGACGAGCACGACCAGTTTCTTGCCGCGCGTGATGCCGGTGTAGAGCAGGTTGCGCTGCAACATCATGAAGTGTTGCGTATGCAGCGGGATGACGACGGCGGGATACTCACTCCCCTGCGATTTGTGAATCGTCAAGCAAAATGCAAGAGAAAGCTCGTCCAGTTCTCCGAAATCGTATTCGACCGGTTTGCCGTCGAAGTCCACGACCAGCTCACGCTCGCTTTCGTCGATGGCGGTGATGCGGCCCACGTCGCCGTTGAAGACTTCCTTGTCGTAGTTGTTGCGTGTCTGCATCACCTTGTCGCCGGCGCGGAACTTCCAACCGAAGCGCTCGACCTCGGCGCCGCCCTTCGGTGGGTTGAGGACTTCCTGCAAACAGAGGTTCAGCGCCTCGGCGCCGAGGGCGTTGCGGTTCATCGGCGTCAGCACCTGCACGTCGCGGAACGGGTCGAGGCCGAATGCCTTCGGGATGCGCTCGCGCAGCATCGTGATGATGCGGTCGGTCACGGCCTCCGGCGTTGGCGCTTCGATGAAGTAGAAGTCGCCCTGACCCGGCGGCGCCGACTCCGGCACCTCGCCCTGGCGGACAGCGTGTGCGGCGCGAACGATCCAGCTCTGGCCGGCCTGGCGGAAAATCTCCGTCAGGCGCACCACCGGCACCACTCCCGACGCGATCGTGTCGGCCAGCACCATTCCCGGCCCGACCGAGGGCAGCTGGTCCACGTCGCCGACCAGCACCAGGCAGGCCCGTTTCGGCACCGCCTGGAGCAGCCGATTCATCAGCACCACGTCCACCATCGACGCCTCATCGACGACGAGCAGGTCGAGGTCGAGGGGATTGTTGCCGTCGCGCTTGAAGCCGCCCAGCGCCGGGTCGAACTCGAGCAGACGGTGAATCGTCTTGGCCTCGCGGCCCGTCGTCTCGGTCAGCCGCTTGGCCGCCCGGCCCGTCGGGGCGCATAGGCCGCAGCGCATCGACTTGGCGGCGAACACTTCGAGGACGCCGCGCACGATCGTCGTCTTGCCCACGCCTGGACCGCCGGTGATGACCAGCACCTTGTCCTTCGTCGCCCGTTCGATGGCGTCGCGCTGCGATGGGGCCAGCGTCAGGCCCATGCGTTTCTCGATCCAGCCGAACGCCGCTCCGACGTCTACCGGCGGGAGTGGGTGTCGGCCCTCAAGAAGCTGCTTCAGACCGCGGGCGAGGTTCAGTTCGGCGAGGAACAGCGGCTTGAGATAGAGCCATGGTTCGCCCGGCAGCGGTTCGCGCACGATCTCGCCGGCCTGGCGCTCCTCCTCGATAGCGGCGGTCAGCACCTCGTTCGGAATCTCGGTCAGAGCGCCGGTTTGCTCAATCACCGCCGCTTCCGGAAAGCCGACGTGTCCTTCCTGGCTGAGCTGTTGCAGGACGTAGCGAAGCGCGGCACGGGCGCGCTGCGGCGAGGCACGGTCGATGCCGAGACGCGCTCCAAGCTCGTCCGCCGTCTTGAAGCCGAAGCCCCAGACGTCGCTCGCCAGTCGGTAGGGGTTGGCGCGGACGATCTCGACGGCCTGGTCGCCGTAGGTCTTGTAGATGCGCACCGCGCGGGCGGTGCCGAGGCCGTGCGACTGGAGGAAGACCATGATGTCGCGCACGGCCTTCTGTTGCTGCCAGCTTTCGCGGATGCGCTGGATGCGCTTGGGGCCGATACCCTTCACTTCCGTGAGGAAAGTCGGGCTTTCGTCGATGACCTGAAGAGTGCGCTCGCCGAACGCGTCGACGATGCGGCGGGCGTAGGCGGGGCCGATGCCCTTGACGAGGCCGGAGGCGAGATATTTCTCGATGCCTTCGAGGGTGTGCGGCGGGACGCAGCGGATTGATTCGGCGGAGAACTGTTCGCCGTGGTTGCGGTCCTGCACCCAGGCACCGGTGGCTTCGATGGTCTCGCCGGCGTTGGCGGATGCCATCTTGCCGACGACGGTGACGAGGCCGCGCCGTCCGCGCGCCACGACGCGCAGCACCGCGAACCCGGTGTCAGGGTTGTGAAAGGTGACGCGCTCAATGGTGCCGCTGAGGGTATCCGCCATGCGGGCATTGTAACCCGACGGCGGCGAAAAACGGATGCCAGCAGGAAGGCGGCGATACCGGCTTGCCGTTTCGCGCCTTACGGCATCGGCAGATGGTTTGCGATGGCGTATAGCCAGGCGAGCGCGCTGGCGAAGGAGGCGAAGACGATGTATCCCACGGGGCTGGCACGGTCGGTCATATCATATCCTCCGCGCGGGGAGGGAGCACCTCCCGGCAGACAACTATAGAACACGCGCGACGGCGGTGCGCATTCGACTCATGCAAATTCTTCCCGTCCTCGATCTGATGAACGGCGTGGTGGTGCGCGGCGTGGCCGGGCGGCGTTCGGAATACCGCCCTGTCCAAAGTCAACTCGTCGCCGACGCCGACCCAATCGCCGTGGCGCAAGCCTTTCGTGCGCACTTCAGCCTCGCGGAGCTTTACATCGCGGACCTCGATGCGATTGAAGGCCGCGCGCCGGCGCTGCCGACCTATCGCGCGCTCGTGAACCTCGGTTTTCGCCTCTGGATCGATGCGGGGATTCGCGACCGGGAACGGGCCGACTTACTGGCTGCTGAAGGCGTGAACCTCGTCGTCGGCCTGGAGACG
>JBBQPD010000699.1:0-4123 GCA_038331535.1 Gemmatales bacterium
GCCGACAGCAGGTCCGGGCCAACCTCGAAGCCGACGTTTTCCAGCCGGTGACAGGTGGAACACGTCTTCGCAAATACCAGCTTGCCGTGGGCCGCGTCCGACTTCAAGTCCAGTACCGGCCGGAACGCCTCGACGACCTTCTGCCGATCTGGTGCCACCTGCCCGGCGAACGCCTCTCTGGCTCGCTGGCGCTGCGCCCCATTCCCAAGCAAACGGAGCATCTGGATGCGCGCCGGCTCAATCTGATTGGCGAGGATCTTCTTTCGTTCGACGGCGTCCAGCAGGGCGGCGACGCGCTCGGGGCGGGCCATGAGCGCTTCCAACGCCTCGCGGCGGATGGTAGGGCTGTAGCCGGACCAGGCCGCCAGCAGCAGCACGGCAACCTCCGGCCGCGGGTGCTGACCCAGGGCGCGAATGGCGGCCAGCTGCACTTCCGGCGGCGCTTGCGGATGCAATAATTCCGGCGCGTTGGCGGCGAGCAGGGCGAACGGCCCCTGTCCGAGCAGATGCACCGCCGCCGCTCTCTCCGCCACGGACCGTTTCTCGTCGCGACCGCTTTTCGCCGCCTGCTCGAAGACGGCACGCGCGCGCACGACAGCATCCTTGAGCGCCGGCGGCGGATCGTCCCAGAGTTTGGCGAGCGGGCGCGGGCTATTTTGCAGGCCGCGCGCCAGACCTTCCAGCAGTGCCGCTTGCCACGGCTCCGCCTCTTTTCCCGGCCCGCCGAGAAGACCGAGGGCGCGGGCAAGGGCTTCATCGTCAGCCCTGGCCCCGGCGAGCGCGGCGACGCGCTTCAGCATTTCCAGCCGGGCCGGCGGCGCGGCCCGCGTGAACTCGGTGTCCGTTGCCAGTGCTTGCAACAGATTCGTCGCGCCGTCGTAGGCGGAACTGAGCAGCGCCGTCTGCGTCCAGGTGTCGTTATCATCGCGGCGGGCGAGCCGCGCGAGGGCGCGGACGCCTTCGGGCCAACTCGCCTCGCCGAGGGTAAACGCTAGCTGGAAGCGGACGCGCGGCGACGGATCGTTCGCCAGCGCCGACACCGACGTTTGCAATCGCGCTGAGTCCTTCAGCCGGGCGTCGCACAGCCGCAGCGCCTGCTCGCGCACACCAGCCTCCGCATCCTTCAGCGCCGCCAAGATCAGCGTCTCGTCCAGCGCCTTCAGTCCGTCCAACGTCCACAGGGCGTGCGCCCGGCCGACGGCCGACTTCGACGTGCGGGCCAGTTCCTCCAGCGGCTTCACGGCTGTCTTGTCCTGCCGCTCGACCAGCAAGCGCTGCGCCGACAGCCGCCACCAGATGTTGCCGTCGGCGAGGTGCGGCACCAGTTCCGCCGCCGTCGCCTTGCCGAGCGCGGGCTGGCGTCGTTTCGCAGCTGCGGCGCCGTCCCAGTTCTCCGGCACGACGCGCCAGATACGGCCGCGGCCGCGGCTTTCGAGGTTCATCTTCTTCTTGATGTCCGGCGGCAGCGACAGCGGCGTCTCAATCGCTTCGCGGTAAAAGTCGAGGATATACAGCGCCCCGTCCGGTCCGATCGCCTGGAACACCGGCCGAAACCAGGTGTCGGTCGAGGCGAGGAATTCGCAGCCGTCGTCGCCGCGCTTCGCGGTGAACGTCGCCTCGTTCGGCACCAACACATCGCGATGGATGAGGTTGTTCGCCGGGTCGCAGACGAACGTGTTGCCGCGGTGGGATTCGGGAAACTGGTCGGCGGCGTAGACGACGACGCTGCAACCGGACGTGACGAAGCCGCCGGGCACTAGCTCCGTCTTCGGGAAGCGCTGGGCGTCCGGCCCCTCCGCCCGCCGTGTGGTCCGCTCGACGCGCCATGCCTCGAATGGGCTGATGCGATGGACCTGGCAGGCGGGACCGTGATCGGGAATGTCGAGCGTCACAGCCGGCACGGGCAGCAGCGGATTGCGGCGCAGGTAGTGATCGGGCAGGACGATGTGCCGCAAATGCTGGCTATTCGTGGACGTGAACCAGCGCTGCCACTCGTCCGGGGCGATGCCGTACTGGCCGCCGCCGGTCGTCGCTTCGAGGCTGCCCGGCGCGTCGGGATGGAAGCGGACGCCGCGGCCGCGTAACGTCACTGCCGCCATCTCCGGCTTCTGTGGCGACGTGATCGTGCCGCCGTTGCCGCCGGCGCAGCCGTAAACCCAGTTGTCCATGCCCCACTGAAGCCCGTTAATCATCTGCTGGATGTTCATCAGAGCGAAGCCGGTGTAAAGGATCGTTTTGCGATCCGCTTTGCCGGAATTGGCGGCGTCCTCGAAGAAGACGACGTCGGGGGCGTTGCAGACGATGAGGCCGCCCTTGTACGGCATGACGCCGGTCGGCAGGCGCAGGCCGTCGGCGTAGAGCGTGCTTTTCTCGTAGAAGCCGTCACCGTCGAGGTCTTCCAACATGCGAACGCGCCCGGACTTGATGTCGCCGGTGCCGACACCGTCGTTGGGATAGCCGCGCATCTCGGCGACGAAAAGCCGACCGTTCTCGTCGAAGGCCATTGCCACGGGATCGACGACCTCCGGTTCGCAGGCGACGAGTTCGACCTTGAAGCCTTTGGCGACCTTGAAAGACGCTAATTCCTCGCGCGGGGAGAGCGGGGCGGCGGGCTTTGGCTCGGCGGAATTCACCACGAAGGCACAGAGGGCACAAAGGAAGAGTAAGGAGGTGAAGAGACGGAGGCGCATGAGACGGCCCTCGGAAGTCGTGGCGGGGCGGATGGGGGAAGTGTATTCGCGGTGCGGAAGGACCGCAACGCGTTGGGCACGGTATCGCCAGGAAAGCTCATTCGGGTAGCCGGCACTGTCGTTGCGCCGGTAGAATGGCGAAGAGGATAGCGCCCATGAAAGGTTCCAGGGATGGCAACAGCTTCGGGCTACCAGCTACCACCTGACATTGCTGACTTTGCTAATCGGTATCAGGATTCGCTGAGCCGGTCGATCGGCAATCGCATGCGGCAGGTCGGCGTTCCGGACGAAATGATCGGGGTCGAATGGTATGGAGTGGACAAAGGGCCGTTCGTCCGCTACGACCCGCCCCAGCTTGGCGGCAACATTCGGGTCGGGACCAACGGGAAACCTGGAATTAATGTTGATCCAGCGGTGTTCGATGTGAATGCTCCCAAGATGGGTAACCTGTCGGCCTGGCAGTCTTCGAGTCTTCGAGATCGGATCGACGCCGTGAGCGCTCACGAATACACCGAGGCACTGGCACCGCGAGGAGCAGACTTCCATATCCACGCCCTGGCGAACGCCGAACAAACTCCTCTCAAGATCTCCGCTCGCTCACGGCAGATCCTGAAGGAGTATCGACTGGCCGAAGGATTCTGATTCCCGGAGACCCGAGCATGTCTTTCATCCACTACCTATTTCTCGGCCATTTCGAGCATGACGGGGAGGTCGTCCGCTTCTCGAAGCCTCCGAGCGATCCCGTTTACCGGCCCGTGGTGCGCCGTCCCCTTGACGTAGAGGCGATTAAAACCGTCCTCCAGAAATTGCATGGGGTTGAGAACATTGACATCGCTTTTCCGGACGACTGGATGGTCTGGTTGAAGGACGGCTACCTAACTTGCGAGAAATATACACGGAATCGGGAGGCGATTACCTTCGTCGCCCGTTTGGTGGAGACAACACACTGCGACATCTATGATGTCAGCGCGCACTGCGACATTAAACTGCGCGACTGGATCGCGGCGACACGCGCTTATGCAGAACCGTGAGTTGGCGGCGGAGCCACGCAACTCCACGCCGGCGCATCATCAGTGCCCGCGTCGCGACGCGGTCGGACAAAAAGGATATGAAGATGGCACCCACCCTGAACCGCCGAGCAACGAACTTCGGTCGGAATACGATTTAAATCAACTTCGTGGCGGTGTGCGGGGCAAGACGGAACAGGAGACGGTAATGGTAATCACCCTCGACTCTGAGTTGGAGGCAGCCTTGAACGAAGCGTCCACTCGTCGGGGAATTGCTCCGGAGGAACTGGCGCTGAACACTTTACGGGCGAGTTTCCTGAATACGACGTCACCGGTGCAGCCACAAGACGAGTGGGAGCGGCGACTGCTCGGGTTGGCCAGGGATTGTGGAATATCTCTGCCCGACTCGGCCCTTCGCAGAGAGGC
>JBBQPD010000700.1:0-4109 GCA_038331535.1 Gemmatales bacterium
CCACCGTTTACGTCCTACACCCCTCCTCCGGCCCCCCCCTTCTATATCGTCTATAACACACCTTCTCGGCCGCCCGCGGCTCCTTCAACGGCGACGCGATTAATCCTCAAAACCCCTCCGCGATCAGCACGATCAGCGAGAACGGCGCTACCATGTACTCGGTACCCGGCGCGATCACCGGTCCCTCGTCCAGGGCGACGATGTCCAGCGGTGAGGCCAGGGCCGTATCGATCGCCCGCCGCCAGCGTTTGAAACCGGGCGACGGCGGGATTTCGAACTTTACCCCTTCGCGCCAGGCGTTAAACGCCATGTAAATATCGCGGTCCGGCTCGCGTCCGGTCCGGTTGCCGTCCAGGGCCAGCGCAACCGTCTTGACGTGGTGCGAGAAATCGGGCTTGAACGGCTCGACGCCGTGCCAGATCACGTCGCCCTTGCGGAAGAAGCGCCGCCGCCGCAGCGCCGGGTGGCGCCGGCGCAGGGCAATCAATTCGCGCATGAAGCGCAAAAAGTCGGCATGGTCATCGCTCAAGTTCCAGTCGATCCAGCTGACTTCGCTATCCTGGCACCACGCATTATTGTTGCCGCCCTGTGTCCGCAGAAATTCATCGCCGGCCATCATCAGCGGCACGCCCTGCGACAAGAACAGCGTTGCCAGCAGGTTGCGGGCCTGGCGGCGGCGCAGTCCCAGGATTGCCGGCTCGGCAGTCGGCCCCTCGATGCCGCAATTCCAGCTGTAGTTCGCGTCGGTGCCGTCGCGGTTCCCTTCGCCGTTGGCTTCGTTGTGCTTCTGGTTGTACGAGACGAGATCCCAGAGCGTGAAGCCGTCGTGGCAGGTGATGAAGTTGACGGAATGCTTCGGCTGCCGGCCGGTCCCTTCATACAGGTCGGCCGAACCGCATAACCGCGTCGCCAGCGGGCCTGACATGCCGGGGTCGCCGCGCCAGAAGCGCCGCACTTCATCGCGGTACTGTCCGTTCCATTCCGACCAGCGGCGGCCCATCGGAAAGCGGCCGACCTGGTACAGCCCCGCCGCGTCCCACGGCTCGGCGATCAGCTTCGTTTCCGTGAGCACGCCTTCCTCGGCGATCATCTCGACCACCGGCGGTTCCATCATCACATTGCCCTTCACATCGCGGCCCATGACCGACGCCAGGTCGAAGCGCAACCCGTCCACATGCATGTCCGCGACCCAGAAGCGGAGGCAATTGATGAGCAGATTGCGGACGACGGGGTGGTTGCAATTGACGGTGTTGCCGCAGCCGGAGAAGTTCAAATACTCGCCCTGGGGGCCGAGTAAATAGTAGAGCTGGTTGTCCAGGCCTCGGAAGGAGTAGGTTCGGCCGCGTTGGTCGCCCTCGCCGGTATGATTGAAAACCACGTCGAGGAAGACTTCGATGTTCGCGGCGTGGAAGGCGCGGACCATCTCGCGGAATTCGTTAAGCTGGCCGTGGTCCTTACCGGTACGGGCGTAGGCGGCCTTCGGGGCGGCGAAGGCGACGCTGTTGTATCCCCAGAAGTTGAGCAGCTTCTTCCCCGTGGTCGGGTCGGTGAACGGGCAATCGTTCTCCTCGAATTCGTGAATCGGCAGCAGCTCAACGGCCGTCACTCCCAGTTCCTGCAAGTAGGGAATCTTTTCGACCAATCCCGCGAAGGTGCCTGGCGCGGCGACCAGCGCGTTCGGATGCCAGGTAAAGCCGCGGACGTGCAACTCATAGATGATCGTGTCTTCGAGCGGCGTCAGCAGCGGCACGTCTTCCTGCCAGTTGAACGAGCGGCGGAGAAAGACGCTGCGGCGTTTGGTCGCCTTGCTGTTCGACTCCGACGGCTTGCCCCAGACGGCGCCGTTTGTCAAGGCGGTGGCGGCGGGATCGAGGAGGACGACATCCGGGTTGAACGCCGTGCCGGGTTCGCGCGGGCCATCGACGCGCCAGCCGAAGCTAAAAGCCGGTGGGAGGCCGTTCACGAGGACGTGCCAGTGATCGCCGGTGCGGTTGCGCTTGGGGTGCAAGGCGATTTCCGCCAGCGTCTCATCGCCGTCGAGCGCGGACACCACGAGAAAAACGGCGGTGCCGTGTCGGCAGAGCAGCGCGAAGTTGACGCCTTCAAGCTGTGCGGACGCACCCAAAGGAAACGAGCGTCCGCGCGCGATTTGCAGGTTGAGCATGTCGGTCCGCGTGTCGGGAGGGGGCGAGGCAGGCACTGAAAGAGAGGATAGGCTATTGCGGCGGTCGGAGGCAAGAGCGTGTTTTCTAGCCGGACGATTGCCCCGTTTGTCTAGTGGCCGACACCGGAAGTTTCGAGGATTTGTAGGGAACGCCCTCCAGGGCGTTCCGTTGCAACGGAACACCCCGAAGGCCGTCTTTGTACCAGGGTTCGGATTCGGATGGCATGGCGGCGGGTCCGGAGAGGCGGCGAGGCGGGGAAGATTTCTCTCCATCCTATCTACGCGGCCAGGATTGGAGCACACATTGGAGGCTGTGCCGGCGCCGCGGCCTCGAACTGCGCTCTCCGGAAACCGCCGAACAGAACCCTTCGTCCACGGTCGTGGACGAAGGGCGTAGACGACTGTTGGAGTAAGTTGTCAAGCCTCCTGGGAAAGAGGGCAGCAGTTGCCGAGCGTGCCGGACGAAGGCCCGCCGGCTCCCCGCGCGGCGATCGGCCGTGTCTCAGGCGGGCACATCCACGCCACTTGTTCCACAACCCATTGAGAGAAAACGGGTAAGGACACGAGCGGCTCCGTGTCTCACGGAGGCGTGAGACACGGAACGATGGCGGGCGCTCCGAACCGGTGGCCTCGGGGCGGCATCGAACCGGCCGACCGGGCTTTGCAATGAAACTCACGAAATTGGCAAGATGGTGAAAATAGGAACCTACCCACCTTAGCCCTATTGACGGAAAATCGAGTTTCATTGCAAAGCCCCGCTGGCCCTTGCTCGGCTTCGCCGGTTGTCTCCGGTTCTTCGGCGCCTGCTTCGACGTCGAACGCGAAGAGGTCGAGTTAACCATCAACGCCCTCTATCCCGGCACCTGAGCGGACCCGAAAAAGTTCGTGCCGCCGCTCCCTTCCTTCCCTATCGTCTCCTCAGGTCATTCGCACTCTCAGACAACGCACCGGAGACGACAACCATGCCTACCAACGCACCACTCAATCGTAAGCTTCGCATGGGCCTCATCGGCGGCGGGCAGGGCGCCTTTATCGGCAAGGTACACTCGATCGCCGCCGTCCTCGACAACCGCGCTGCCCTCGTCGCCGGCGCGCTTTCGTCCGACCCTACCAAGGCCAAGGCGTCGGCGCCCGATTACGACATCAAGCCGGAACGGGCCTACGGCTCCTACAAGGACATGATCGCCGCCGAGCTTAAGCTACCTGTGGGCGATCGTGTCGATTTCGTGTCGGTCGCGACGCCGAATCACACGCATTTCGAGATCGCCAAGGCGTTCGCGGAGGCCGGCTTTAACGTGATGTGTGACAAGCCGTTGACATTCGACCTCGCCCAGGCCGAGGAGTTGGCCACGGTCGTGCAGAAGACTGGCGTCGTCTTCGCCGTCACCCACAACTACACCGGTTATCCGCTCGTCCGCCAGGCGCGCGACATGGTCAAAGCCGGCGAGCTTGGTGAGATCAACGCCGTGCGTGCCTGCTACATCCAGGGCTGGCTGCGGACCGCGATCGAGCAGGAAGGACAGAAACAGGCGGGCTGGCGCACTGACCCGAAGAAGTCCGGCGCCGCCGGCTGCTTCGGCGACATCGCCACGCACGCCTACAACCTGGGCCGATTCATCACGGGGCTGATTCCCGATCAGATCAGCTGCCATCTCAAGTCGTTCGTCCCCGGCCGGACGCTCGACGACTACGGGACGGCGATCATCCGCTATGGCAACGGCGCCCTCGGCACCGTGACCGCGTCGCAAATCAGTCATGGCCGGGAGAACGACATCTGGATCGAGGTCGATGGCACGAAGGGTTCGCTCGAATGGCACCAGGAAGAGCCGAACAAGATGATCGTGCGCGCCAACGGCAAACCGCATCAACTCTACACGCGCGACCCCAATGCGCCGTGGATGACGGGGTCGGGCAAGGCGTCGTGTCGTCTGCCGAGTGGTCATCC
>JBBQPD010000701.1:0-4102 GCA_038331535.1 Gemmatales bacterium
CCGTTGCGGGGGGTGGGGGACACGAGCTGGGGGGGGACGTTAAGGGCACCCAAAAAAAAACCCCGCCCCGCCCCGTACGGGGGGCGGGGGTCCCCGCCCACCCGGCCGGCCGCGGCTCGTGAAAAGCTTTCACGGCTCCCCAACCTGCACCGACGCGCTCAGCACCTTGGCGATGCGCTCGCCGGACTCTTCCAGATGCGCCCGCGTCGTATCGTCGAGCTTCTGCTCCTTGTCGGTTAACGTCGTTTCGATTTTCTTGCCCAGCTCGCGCAGATGCATGCGCGCCAGGCTGCGCGCGTCGGCCGGACCGTGGCCCGTGCCCAATGCCAGCCTGGTCAGTCGGCGCAGGTGGTCGCGCTGTAAGTTGCGGCGCAACACCGACGACGTGAGCGGCTTCTTCGAGCCGAGATCGCCCCAGACGCCTTCCGTCGCCGAGCGGAAGATTTCCGCCAGCTCCAGCGGCCGTTCGTCCTTCTCCGCCTTGAGCGCGTTGTCCTGCACGCGGGCCAGCACCGCGGGACTGAACAGGTGGTTCAACGCCGTCGTCTGGATGCGCAGGATGCGCTCGTTCAGCGGGAAATCGACGGTCATCGGCGATTCGTCGCCCCAGTGCGACCAGCGGTCTGCCGCCAGCTTGCGCAGCAGCGCCGGCGGGAACTGGAACGACTTGTCCGAGAGGACGTTGTCCTGCAAGAACCGCAGCGCCTCGCGCTGCTTGTCACCCTTGACCGGCACGAACGGATCGCGCGCGTTCGGGTCGTCGCGGTGGTCGCGGTGCATGTGCTCGCCGCCGATGAACGCCGCCACCAGATACGTCCCGTTCGCGTACTGGCCGAGCAGCATCGAGAACGCCGTCCGCGCCCGCTGATAGCCTTCGCCCTTCTCGACGACGCGCTCGGCCAACCCCTTGATAAGCTCGTCGGACAGGGCGATGCGCTCCATGCCGAACTTCATCGGGTCGGCGCCGAGATCCCAGACGTGGACATGCGGGTCGGAGGTGCCGAACATGTCCTCGTCCGTCAGGTAATCGTGGCCGGGCTGAGCGCTCTTCTTCGCGATCTCACGCAACTTTTCGACTTCGCCATCGGTGCCGCCGGGCAGCGGCTTGTAGGCGTATTCGATGGCCCAGTAATCGTAAGGCCCGATCGTGGTGGTGAAGTAGTCGCCCTGCTTGACGCCCTTCGGCGCCAGGTTGACGGGATTGTAGTCCATCACGGAGCCGACGAGTCCCCTTTCGCGCGTGATCTTCGTGTCGTGCAGTTGCTCATTTTTCAGCATCGTGCTGGCCTTGAAATTGTGGCGCAGGCCGAGCGTATGGCCGACCTCGTGCATCACGGTTTCCTTGATCGCCTGTTGAATCAACTCCTCGGGCACCGAGCTGTCGCCCGGCTTGCCGAGGTCGCGCGCCGCGAACGCCATTGCAGCAAGGCCTAGCTCATAGCGCATCTGCGAACCGCACTGGCAGACGCCCTGGCGCGCGGCCAGGCTGCGGGCACGCTGCCGGGCCGCCTCGGGATTTTTAGGCTCCTCGCTCCAACCGCTTGTCTTGCTCGTCTCCTCCTGCCTGCCCAAACGCGGCAGGGCATCGAGATCGTAGCCCTCGCGCGTCGCCTGGATCATGCTGGCCGGGCGATCGTTTTGGAAGAGCTTCGCTTCCTGCTTCCAGAAGCGGACCATGCTGGCGTCGAAGATGATGTCGGCGTCGATGATCTCGCCGGTCAGCGGGTTGGCCCGGCTCGGCCCCATCGCGAAGCCGTGGTCGCTGGCGATCCAGCGAAACGTGTTGTAGCTGATATCTTCCGGATCGAAGTCTTCGTTCTCCTGCTGCCGGACTTCGATGGCGTCGCGGAAACCGATCTTCTCGAACGCCTTGTTCCACTCGAGGATGCCTTCGCGCACGGCGGCGCGGTACTCCTCCGGCACCGACTTCTCGATCCAGAAGACGATCTTCTTCTTGGGCGCCGACAGCTTGTTGGGGTTCTTCGGGTCGATCGGCTCGGCCCGCTCCAATCGCCAGCGATTGACGTAGCGGACGAACGTGGTCTCCTGGCTGTCGCTGCTAAAGTCCTTGACGGCCGTCAGGAAGTGGCCGATGCGGTCGTCGGCGAGGCGCGGCTGGTAGCCTGCGTCGGGCAACTGGCACAGACCGTAGTGAATGACGACGGTGTTGCCGCGGGCGTCGATGACCGAGTCGCCGCCGAACCTGCGGCCGCCGGAGAAGGTCGCCGCCACTTCGATCTCGATGTTATGCGGGAACGCCTTGACCTTGTGCCAGCTGCTGCGCGTGGTGTCGAGGTAGCCGAGGCCGAGGTCGGCGAAGTCAGTCATGAAGACGTCGTTGAGGTTGATGAGGATGCTCTGCCGCGCCGGATGGATGCTGCGGATGCGCACGGCGAGCAGGATGGAATCGGAATAGGTCGTCTCGACGGCTTTGGCGGCGGGTGAGCCGGGCTTGGCCGTGAAGTGGACGTTGCGGCGAATGACCTGGATGCGGTCGTTGACGTGCTTGAACAGGATCACCCACTGTTCGTCGAAGTTAAGCGTATGGCCGCCCATGCCGAGGCCGCGGGCGATGGCGATGGGGCAAAGGAACTGCTGGCCGAGCTGGTCCGGACGAATCTCGGCGAAGAGGTTGTCGTCCTTCTGGTACAGCTTGAAGAGGCCGTCGGTCTGCTTGGCCCCCTTGGTGAGCTTGTCGAAGTCCTCGAACTTCTTTTCGGGCGCATCGCCTTCGGCGTGCTGACCGACGGTGCGCGGAGTGTGGCCGATCATGCCGAGGACGAGGGCCGCCAACGGCAGGAGGCGGAGCAGGAAGCGCTTCATTCGGTTGGTCCTCAAACGGGGAGTGTCTCGATTTGCCGCTTGCGGCTTAGCGGTCGAGTGCCGCGAAGCCGCAAGCGGCAAGCGCACGGACGGTACAGGCGGTAGATCCACCTTAACTTGCCAGGATTCTCACCGCAAGATCGTCTCGTCTTCGCAGTTCGACGGCTTCGATGGGATCTGTCGAAAAGTCGGATTATTCCAGGCATGCGGCCCCGTGCGCTCTTCAACCGGAAAGGCCGGTTCACCCAGCTCAGGGCAACGCTCTGGACACAGCCATATAGTGAGTTAATGGCCGACGGCAAATGGATCGACGGATTACAAGCGGACCTGCCACCCGAAGAGGCGGCACGGCTGGTCCTGACCGCGCGCTTCGCCGTCGTGCGCGACTACCTCCCGCGGGCACTCGAACATTCGGAGGACGTCGAGAACGTCCATCAGCTGCGCGTTGGCACGCGCCGCGCGGACGCGGCCGTGAAGATCTTTCGGAGCTGTCTTCCCGAATCCGCGTTCAAGAAAGCACGGAAACGGCTTCGTCAGCTGCGCCGGGCGGCCGGCGCGGCGCGTGACTGGGACGTGTTCGCCCTTGAGTTGGCGGAGCGACAGGACGGCCGCCCGGAGAAAGAGCGGGCGGCGCTGGACCACCTACTCGGTTATTCGCTCGGCCGTCGGGCGCTCGCCCAGGCCGACCTCGCAGAAGTCGGGCACGAGGAATATCGGCATTTCGGCACATTCATGACGCGGACGGTCGCCGCCATCGGCCCTCCCGACGATGCCTCCCATCCAAAAACCCTCGTGCAGCTGGCCCGGCCGACGCTCGCCGAGTTGCGCGACGACCTGCAGGATTCCGCCGCGGCCGACCTCACCGACTACGAGATGCTGCATCGCGTGCGTATTGCCGGCAAACGGCTGCGCTACGCGATGGAAGTCTTCGCCGACTGCTTCGACTCGCCGTTCAGGGACGAGCTTTATCCCCGTGTGGAGGACATGCAGGAAATCCTCGGCCGGGCCAACGACAGCCACGTGGCCGTGGGCCGCTTGACGGAGATGCGCGACCGGTTGAAGAAAGCCTGGCCGAAAGAATGGACACGCCTCCGGCCCGGCGTCGAGGGACTGCTGCGCTACCACCAGCGGCGTTTACCGCAAGAGAAACGGCGCTTTCTAGCGTGGTGGCAGAAGTGGTTGCGCGACGGGGAAGCGCTGTTTGATTCGTGCCTGGTGTATTGATTGGCGAGCGGGGGGGGGCAAGCCCCCCCTAAAAAACACCGGGGGGGACGGCCCC
>JBBQPD010000702.1:0-4099 GCA_038331535.1 Gemmatales bacterium
GCCCGCGTGGACGAGCAGGGGGCGTGGCTGCCGATCGAGCCGCCGCCGGGTGAATACCGTTATCTGCGCGCCGACGCCGTGACCCGCAGTGACGGCAGCCCGATCACCCGCGTCGCGCCGCCCGCGCCCGGCGCCACGTCCGCGGCCAAGCCCGTCGCCACAGCGCCGTTGCCGGCCGGCGCGCCGCCGACGGAGGCCGAAGCGCTCTGGACGCGCGCCGTGCAGGCCGAGCGTGCGGGCAACGCCGCGGTGGCGATCGACCTCTACAGCCGCGCGGCCGTGGCGTTCCAGGCGACCAATGCCGAACTGGCGCTGCAAGCGCGGAACCGCGCCCACTTCCTGGCCCAGGGAGCGAGCACGACGACGCACTCGACGTTCACGCCGTCGCCGCTGCCGCCGGGCGATTTCCGGCTGACGGCCTCCGTCCCCTCGGCGCCGCCGAACGTGCAGCTGAACGGCCCCGTCAACGTTTACACGACGATGACGCGCCCGCAGCAACCGCCGCTCGCCGGCACCGCCCCCGGCATCCTGCGCCGCGCGGGCCGTGCCGTCGAAGGACGTACCACCTACCGCCTGGAATCGTATCAGGGCGCGCTGTTGACCTACGTCACGGCCGAGCCGGGCGTCAATCTGGAGCCGTACGTCAATCAGCGAGTGGAGTTGACGGGACCGGCGGCGTACAACGGTGAATTGCGGGCGAATTACATGCGCGTCGAGCGCGTGCAGCCAGCTTCGCCGTGAAGGGTGGAGGGTGGAGGGAAAATACGAGAGGGGCGGCTACCCCTGTAGAGAAGCCGCCCCTCTCGAATTTTCCCTCCACCCTTCACCCTCCACCCACCACCCCTTCTAGTGGTTCAGCAAGAACTCGTTACAGTTCAGCAGCGCCCAGAACAAATCCTGGTACGGCGCCGTCTTGTCCTTGTCCGAGTAGCCCTGCCGTAGAAGCATCTTCTCCGAAATCGACCGCAATTCCTTCTGGCTCGGCGGGCGGTTCAGCGTGGCGAGATACAGCTCGTGGATGATGGATGCCTGGCCGCCCTTCTTCAACGCGCGGCCCAGGGCGCCCTTGCCCTTGTCCAGCGCGCCATTCAGCTCGTTGCCGTTCATCATCATCAGCGCCTGAACGATGGTGCCGTTGAAGTTGACTTCGTTGCCCTCATCGTCGCCGAAGTTGGCGACCAGCTTGTTGAGCCATTCGTCGCGGGCCTTCTTCTTCTCCTCGCCCTTTTCCTCGGAGCCGGTGGCCGTCACCAGCGATTCGTACAGCTGCTCCGGGCTCATCGACTTCATGACCATGCGGCTGAACAACACCTCGTGCTCCGGCTTGTCGTTCGTGGTGTTGGCGACGTAGCTGAGGTTGTAGGCGTTGCTGAGTGTGATCCAGCGGATCAGCTTCTTGAGGTCGTAGTTGTAGTGCTTGAAGTTGGTGGCCAGCTCGTTGAACAGCTCGGGGTTCGACGGCGTGTTCTGGTCGTTGAAATCGTCGATCGGGTTGATGAAGCCGCGGCTGAGGAACGTGCCCCACATGCGGTTGACGATGGCCTTGGGGAAGTTCTCGTGTTCGACCAGGGCGTTGGCCAAATCCTTGCGGCGGTCGATGCCCTTCGAGTCAGTCGGCATCTTCTTGCCGCGTTTCTCTTCGCCCTGCGGCAGGAACTCGGCCTTTTGCTGGAGGACGACGCCGTTGCGCTTTTCGTAGAAGACAGTGGCCTTTTCGTTGACGCCGGGGTTGTCCACCAGCGTCAGCGTCATCAGGCCGTCCTGGCGCTGCATGGGGATGTTGCCCTTGCGCTCGACCTGGCGGAGGTAGGCGTTGACGCCCCAGAAGTGGTTCTGCTTGATGTTGTTCTGGAACGGATGGTCGTGGCACTGGGCGCACTGGACCTGGGTGCCGAGGAAGAGGCGCGTGATGCGCGAGGTGACCGGCACCATCTCGAACTCGCCTTCTTCGGCCTTGCGCGGCGCCGGCGTGCGCTCGCCGACGTGGGCCAGGATGAAGTTGGTGGCGCCGTTCGTGCTATTTTCGCCGCTGGCGGTGACCAGCTTCTGGACGATGTCAGTGTACGGCTTGTTCTGGGCGAACTGGTCTTCGAGCCACTCTTTCATTTCGTTGTGGTAGCGCCCGCGGCCGAAGATGCCGGCCCGACCGAGCAGCCAGTTGGCCCAGTTGTCGGCCCAGTGGCGCGGGTATTCGTCGCTGGCGAGCAGTCGTTCGACCAGCAGCGACCGGCGCGTGGCGACCGGGTCTTTCATGTAGACGGCGATTTCTTCGGGGGTGCCGATGCGGCCGATGATATCGAGCGACGCGCGGCGGAAGAACTCGTGGTCGTCGGCCCACTTGCTCTGGACGACCTTGTTGGCGTCCCAGCCTTCTTTGAGTTTCGTGTTAATCAGCTTGACCATCTCGGTGGTGGTCTGCTGGTCCGTGGAGTCCTTGCCGACGATGGTCAGCACGAGCGGCGCGGGCGGCGTCGGGGCATCGACTTTCGGCTCGGGTTTGCCCTTCTTGTCGTCCTTTTTATCGTCCTTCTTGTCCTTGGCCGGGTTTTGAGCCGGGCTGAACGAGGCGACGCCGACGATCAGTGCGGCGATGAGGCCGCCGCCGAGCAAGGACGCCCATCGTCCCTGAAAGCGGCCGCGCGGAGAAGCGTAGGCCATCGTAAATCCCCCTTCGAGTCGTCAAAGGCCGAGACGAGTAAACGGTGTTGTATTCGATTGTCGCACAGGCGCTAGGGTGCGTCAACTGGCGACACCCTGTCCTGCGAGATATGACGCGAAGCGGGGGAGAATGGTTCCCGAAGTGTGGGTTGCCGCTTGCGGCTTGGCGGTCGAGCGCCGCTAAGCCGCAAGCGGCAATCTACTATTTCTTGGCGGGCGCCGGCAGCGTCGCCGAGGGAACGGGTCGGCCGAAGAGGAAACCCTGCGCCCAGTGGCAGCCGAGACGGCGGCAGCATTCGGCTTCCTCCGCCGTTTCGATCCCTTCGGCCAGCACGCGCACCCCGAGCCGAGAGGACACGTCGATCAGGGCGCCGACGACATCCTGGCGCGCGGGCGCCTGGTCGATGCCGCGCATGAGCTTCATGTCGAGCTTGAGGAAGTCGGGCGGCGCCTCGGCCAGCTCGGCGAGGCGCGACTGGCCGGCTCCGAAATCGTCGTAGGCCAGGCCGATCCCCAGCGTGTGCAGGCGGTCGCGCAGCCGCCGCATCCCGGCCACGTCGGAGACGCAATCTTCGTGCACTTCCATCACCAGCCGCTGTTGGTCGCGGACCGTCATCGCCGCTTGTTCCAGGGATTTTGCGAAGTTCTTGTCGTCCATCTCGGCCGGGTGAACGTTGAAAAAGAAGCACAGGGTGCCGGAAATCCGGTGCGCTTCCCGGAAGGCGATCAGGCGGAACAGGCGGCTCAGCTGCATCGCCATGCCGCACTTTTCCGCCAGCTGGAACATCTGGGCCGGATTCGGACTCAGCTGTTCGTGCGTGCCCCGGCCGAGCGCCTCGTAGCCCATCGTCGCTTCCGTCTTCAGGTCCACGATGCGCTGAAAGACGACGCGGACGTGTTGCTGGAGCAGGACTTCCTGCAAGGCCGCGCGGCCGTAGATGACGCTGAGCGGCTGTCCGCTCGCGGCGGGGGCGGTGTCGGAATCGATCGGGAGTGGGATGGTCGGCGTGACCGGCATGACGCCGAAGCGGAATTCCTTGTGCGCGACGTGGACGATGTCGCCGTCGTGCAGCGGACCGGCGGTGATGCGTTGGCCGTTGACGAAGGTGCCGTTGGTGCTTCCCAGGTCGCGAATGGTGTAGGCGGTGCCGTCGTAGTCGATGGCGGCGTGCAGCTTGGACACCTGGCCGGAGTAGATGACGTATTCCGCCTTGTCGCTGCGGCCGATGCGGAACGGAAACTGTTCGCAGACGACGAGCTGGGCCGGGCCGTCGTTCTCGGAATAGTGCTCCAGGAACGGCAGCGGCGCGACGGGGCTGGCAATGGTTTGGGCTGGCATCGAGAACCTCGGAGTGCAGCGCGGGGTATCGCCGCTCAAATATAGATCATAATTTTGTGTATTGATGGTGAAGCTGGCGCAAGGCATATACAACGAGCCGCG
>JBBQPD010000703.1:0-4090 GCA_038331535.1 Gemmatales bacterium
AGGGTGAGGTCGTAGTGAGGCGCCAGCTCCGACGGTCCCGCGGGCACGGGCAGGCGACTCACCGCTTCCTCGGCCGGGTCCGCGGGTCCATCTTCTTTCGTGCCGACGACGAGCAACATTCCGCGCCTCCTTGGACGACCCTTCCGGGAGAGGGGGACGAATCCTAAGGGAGAGGCGCGGCGCGGTCAAGAGCGCAAGGGGCGAACGATTTCACGGCCTCGTAGCAGGCGCGGTAGATGGGCTTACCCTGCTTGCGGACTTTGCGCTCGAAGTTGGTGAGGTAGTCGAGGTCGTGAGCCGGCGTCCCTGGTTCCGGCGGCATGACGTAGCGCAGCGCCGGCTGGGCGTCTCCCAGCGCGCGGATAACGTGCGAATACTCCTCCACGTCGGTCGCCGCGTACAGGACGCCGCCCGGCCGCAGCACGCGCGTACACTCGGCGGCGAACTCCTCGGTCCATAGCCGGCGCTTGTGATGCCGCTTCTTCCACCACGGATCGGGAAAGTAGACGTGAACGGCTCGTAAGGAAGCCTCGGTGACGAAGTCGCGCAGGAAGAGACGAGCGTCGGCGCAGGCCACGCGCACGTTGCGCAGACTACGTTTCGCCAGGCGCGTCGCCGTGAAGAGTTGATACTTGCGGACAATCTCGATGCCGACGAAATTGACCGCCGGCTGTTCCGCGGCGGTCGTCAGCAGGAACAACCCCTTGCCGAAGCCGACCTCAAGCTCCACCGGATTGTCGTTGCCGAAGACGACCCGCCAATCGAGCGGCTGCGGTGCGGTGCGAACGACGGCTTCGGGCGGTTGTTGCGGCGGCGGGGCGTCGAGGACGAACGGGCGCAACTCCTCGGGCGCCAGTCGCGGAGCCTTGCGCACGCTCATGCCTCCACGCCCGCCCTGACGACGACCGCGTGCATCGACAACGGCATGCCGATGATGTCGGCGTGAAATACCATGGTCCTGCCGACAAAGCCCTGCACGTCGAAGACGCTGCGCCGGCTGCGCAGGTCTTTTCCCTTCGCTACCAGCACCAGGCGATCTCCTGGCTTGACGGTGCCGCGGAAGCGCACGTTTTCCATGCCGCCGAAGCCGATGAAATCGCCCTGCTTCAGCCCCGTCGTCCCCATGTAATAGGAGCACAACTGCGCCGCCGCCTCGCACATCAACACACCGGGCAGCAACGGGTAAGTGGGCATGTGGCCGCGCACCCAGAACTCGTCTTCGCCGACGTCCTTGTAACCGGCGATGAGGCCCTGCTCGACGTCGAAGTGGACGATGGCCGTCAACTGGGCCATCTCGAAACGCTGCGGGTTGACGCGCGCGATCGCCTCCTGATCCGCCACCACGCGGTTCAGGTCCAGTCGCGACAGGTCGAAGTGGACCTCGGGAGGCATGTCTCCCTCCGAATGGGCGGCGTGTGGCGTGCGGCGTGCGGAACTCCGCACTACGGACGTCGCACGCCGCACGACCTAGTCGACGACGTTGGCGATCTGACTCAGTTCGGTCAGCATCACGTCGGGGCGGTTGGCGGCGTCTTTGAGCTGGTCCGAGGTCGCCTGCAACGAGGCCTTGTCGCCCGCGAATAGCGCGGTCCGCATGCCGAGCTTACGGGCGGCGGCCACATCTTGCGTGATGCGCGAGCCGACGTGCAGCACCTGCGATGGCTCGAATCCACCCGTCCGCAGCGCATCCAGCGCGTGGCGGAACAGGCGCTCCGATGGTTTCCGCCCTCTGATGTCATACGAAAGCGAGCTGAATCCGTCCGTGAGGAGTTCGTCGAGCTTCACGCCGGCGTCCTGCTTGGTCAGGCCGCGTTGTAGCTGCACGGTCGTGAAACACTGGGCGTCGGCCAGCAATCCCTGCTTGAGTCCCGCGTCGGCGATGTGCCGCATGGCCTCGGCGGCGCCGGGGTAACAGGCCGTGCCCTGAAGACTGGCGTGGAAGAAATATGCGACCTTGCGGCTAAACTCGTTCAACGATCCGTAGAAGCCGGCGTCGAACTTAAAATCCTTCTGCAACAGTTTCTTGACGATCGCATCCCAGACGCGTTCGGCGCCGACCTCCGGGTGCCGTTCGCCGCCGCCGGGGCCGAGGCGCTGTGCCGAGAGAACCTGCTCGTAGACGTGGATGAGGTAATCCGACGGTTGACCGGGCTTGCGCGACATCGCCGCCCACATCTTGAATTCCTGGATGGTCTTCTCCAGGGCCGTACCCATGACGAACGATTGCGGATGCTCGAAAATCAGGTCGCCGCCGTGAATGGCAACCAGGGTGCCGTAGACGTTCCAGAGCACGACGCGGACGTCCGGCAAGCGCACGAGATGGGGCTTCGCCTTGGGACGCTCGACCTCCGGCGCGGCAGGCCACGACAGGTCGCGCCGGGTGTCGAGGTAGGAGGCGTACTGTTCCAGGGTCAGCGGCATGAAGCACATCCGAACGCAGAAGTCATGCGGAATGCAGATTGTCAAAGGAGGAAGGGATCAGGACCGCCATTCCGCATTCCGCGTTCTGACTTCTGCATTTGTCCTTTCAGGCTACCACTCGCCGGCCCGGCGAGCAAGCGCGCGGATCGTATTGCCGCTTGCGGCTTAGCGGCGCCTGACCGCTAAGCCGCAAGCGGCAAACGGGGTCGCTTGACGGCTCGCGCGGGACGCCTAGTAATATTCGTGTGGCCTGCGCCCGACGAGTCCACAAGCCGATTCCGAACAGAGACCTCGATGACCGAGCACACCCAGCCTCCGGTGAACCCGTCTTCCAACTTTTCCGCGATTGCTCCCGGCCTGCCGCCGGTGCAGCCTCCTTCCGGCCGGCACATCGTCCAAATGTTTATCGTGCCTGGCTTGATTGTCAGCTCCATCGTCGGCGTCTTGATGCTGTTCACCTGGATGTTTGGCGGACCGCGCACTCCGGAAGAATGGCTCGACAGACTGAAGGATCCCAATCCCGAGGTTCGCTGGCGCGCCGCCGCCGATCTCGCCCAGGTGTTGCTGCGCGACAAGGAACTCTCTGCCAACGCCGACTTCGCGTTGGAACTGGCGATCCTTCTTGACGACGCCCTGCACGACAGCGTTCCGGAAGAGAAGGTTCTCGCCGACCGCCTGGGAAAGATCACGGAGGAGAAGGAACGGAAGCAGGAGTGGCAGAAAATCAAGGGAGAAGGCGGTTGGTCGAAGGTGGAGGCCCAGCGCAACCGGGTCATCTATCTGGGATCCTGCCTGGGCAGTTTCACCGTGCCGGTGGGCGTGCCGCTGCTGAAGCAAATGGCCGAGCAGGAGGCCGGCATCGAACGTCGCGGGCTGGCCCGCCAGCGCTGGCGCGCCGTCCTCGCACTGGCGAACCTGGGACAGCGGTTGTCCAACGACCACGCCGCTTTGCCCGATCTCCGCAAGGATTTGATCGAGTCGCAGCTGGAGAAAGCCAGCGTGGACGCGCGCTTCTCGAAGTGGGCTGGCCCCGCTCTGCAAAACATGAAGAACCGCCGCACCGGCCATCCGGACATGATGGGCCTCGACGTCACGTTCGAGAAGATCACGGACTTCAGGGCAAGCGACCCGTTCCTGCGCGTGTATGTCGCCGGGGCGCTGCATTTCTGGTCGGGAACCGATGCCGAAAATCAGCGGGTGGAACAGACTTTGCTCCGTCTCACTTACGATCCCGGCACCGGAACCGACCTGTTGCTCGATGTCGCGACCGAAGACAGCGAAGGGTCACGACCGATCGCGGAAACGGTTGCCATTGAGGTGCGTTTCATGGCCGACAGAGCGTTGGCCTACCGCGGCAGCAAGAAGGTCCGCCTGGACATGCTTGCCGACTTGCTCGACGAGAGTTATTTGCGCGAGCATCTGAAGGTACGTGACCGAGCCGACAAGGAACAAATCGACGCACGAGCCGTCGCTCAGACAATAATCGACGCCCTTGCTGCCATCGGCGTCCTGCATGATAAGCGGCCCGAAATGGAACTGTCCTCCGTGCGGCCGGCCATCGACATGCTCGCCGACAACTCCAACAAGGCCATCCAGACGGCGGCCAAGAAACTACAGAAGACGTTAGACACGAAGTAATTACCAGGCGAGCGGGGGCCGTTAGGCTCCC
>JBBQPD010000704.1:0-4070 GCA_038331535.1 Gemmatales bacterium
AGCACGCGCTGCCCGTCGAACTGCACCGAGACCTGTTCGAGGGAGATGAGCATGGTCGCCATTATCGCTTGCGGTTTCGCGCGCTATCTTACCGCGGCCACACCGAGTCGCGCACGTTGTTCAGGAACAACCCCAGAAAGAAATCGAGGGCGAGGATCGCGATGAACGCCGCGACAAACGCCCGCGTCGCCGCCTTGCCGACCCCCTCGGCGCCGGCCTCGCTGTTGAAGCCGCGATGACAGCTAATGACCGCAATCGCCGCGCCGAAACACGACGACTTGATCAACCCCGACAGGATGTCGTACAGGTCCACATAGCCCTGCGTGTTCTTCCAGTAATAGTGGGCCTCGACGTGGAAGACGTTGATGGTCACCAGCGCCCCGCCCAGCACGCCCATGAAGTCGGCGACGAGCGTCAGCAGCGGGATCAGCAGCACGCAGGCCAGGAAGCGCGGCACCGCCAGGTAGTGGATCGGGTTGGCGCCCAGGCACGACAGGGCGTCGATCTGCTCCGTGATGCGCATCGTCGCCAGCTCGGCGGCCATCGACCCGCCGACGCGGCCGGCCAGCATGACGGCGGCCAGCAGCGGGCCAAGCTCGCGCACCACCGAGACGTTAATCATCGCCCCGAGCCGCGTGGCGATGCCGAACTGGTTGAACTGCGAGAACGACTGCACGGCCAGGACCATGCCGATGAACATGCCGTTGACGGCGACGACCGCGATACTCGACACGCCGACCGAGTAGAAGATCGGCAACAGCGTCCCACGACCCGGCGCGCGGAACGTCCAGCGCAGCACGCGGTAGACGAACAGGCTGAGATCGCCGAGGTCGGTCAGGGCGCGCTCGAACAAGTCGCCGAGCCGCCGCGCCGCGCTCGGGGCTGTCACGTCGGCCGTCGCCATCGCCGTTCCTCCTTGCGCCGTTTCACCAACTTACCATCATCCTCATCGGCAACCGCGGACGGAAGGGGAGTGTGGACTTGATCCGGGTTGTGGATTTTAGCCGAAGCGCGTGTCGGTTTGGGCGGACTTTTCCGAAGAATTCGCCAGGGAGGAACACCGAGGAACACGACCGGACGCCAATTGTCCTTATCCGAATGGCATTCGCACGCTCACGCAAAACTCGTGTCCGGCGATTGCCAGTCGGTCGCCGTCGCGCAGCACGGCCCTCTCCACGCGCACCCCGTTCACGCGCGTCCCCCGCCTGCTGCCGAGATCCTCGACGATCACCTGTTCGACCGTGCGGACGATCCGTGAGCAGTGCGTAGAGGATGGCGCCCAGGCTGTACACGTCGCTGTGCGGCCCCGGTTCCATCGCGTTGTCGCCCGTTTGCTCCGGCGCCAGGTAGCAGGGGGTTCCGAGGTGGGTGCCTTGCTGCGTGGAAAAGACGCCCGCCGCGCCCGCCTTTCGCAGGATATTGGCCATGCCGAAATCCAGCACGCGGACGTGGTCGCCGGCATCGACCATGATGTTCGCCGGCTTCAAGTCGTGATGAAGAATCCCCTGGGCGTGGGCGTGCTGAACCGCTGCCGCCGCCGCGCTCAACCAGCGGACGACGCGCTGCGCACGAAGAAGCTGCCCAGCACCGACTGGCAGATGTCCATCGAGTCGAACGCGCGTGCCAGCCGCGTATCGGCCAGACGGATGCGCACCGCCCGGCGAATGGCCGGCTCGTAGCGGCGCACCAGCTCCGTCGCCGCGCCGTCGTCGCCGGCCCGCACCCGGCGGATCAGGTCCCGAAAATCGCTGGCCTCCGGCATCGCGCGAACTCCTGAGAGTCTGCCCTGTAATGGTGTCGTTTTCTACGAACTGCGACCGTCAGGGAGCGCTTTTAGATTCTTATCTCTGAGCTTCTCCGCAAGCTGCGGAGAAGTTCAGCCGAGTTCTGGCTGACAGCTATTAGCTGATAGCTATCAGCTTTCAGCCAAACGGGTTTTGCGTTGTTGCTAACCCATTGCGGCTCGGCCGCGATGCGTTCTTGCTGACCGCTATTAGCTGATAGCTATCAGCTTTCAGCCAAACAGGTTTTGCGTTGTTGTTAACCCATTGCGGCTCGTCAGCGTTCCCTAGCGGCGTCTCGCCAACGCTCCCTGACGGTCGCGGCTCGTTGAACCCCATGACTCTATTACCATATTCGCGGTGCCATCGAATTCATTCTTTCTACCGGCCCGCGGGCTTCGTGTTGACGTCCTTCACCAGGTCGGTGCCGGCGCCGGTGCCGTCGGTCTTGAACAGCTCGACGCCGTGGATGCCGTCGTCGGCCGTGAAGTACAGTTCGCCGCCCACTTTCGCGGAGAACTTGATGTTCGAGCCGGCCGCGCCGGCGTGGACGTCCGCGAGCAGCACCGTCCCCTGTTTCGTGCCGTCGCTGGCCCACAATTCCGAGCCGTGAACGCCGTCGTCGGCCGAGAACAGCAGCTGGTTGCCGATCTTGCCGAGGAAGGAGATGGCGGAACCGGCCGCGCCGTTGTGAATGTCGGCCACCAGGACCGTGCCCTTGGCGGTGCCGTTGCTCTTCCACAGCTCGGAGCCGTGGACGCCGTCGTTGGCCGAGAAGTAGAGCTGGCCGCCGAGCGTCGTCAGGAAGTGAACGTCCGCGCCGCCGGAACCCGCGTTGACGTCCTTGACCAGGAAAGTGCCCTACGTGCTGCCGTCGCTCACCCACAACTCCTGGCCGTGGCTGCCGTCGTTGGCGGTGAAATACAGGGTGTTGTTCATGGTCGTCAGGTAGTGGATGCCGGAGCTGGCGTAGCCCGGGTTGACGTCCTTGACCAAAACGGTGCCGTCCTCGGTGCCGTCGCTCTTCCACAGCTCGCGGCCGTGGTCGCCGTCGTCGGCCGTGAAGAGGAGGGTGGAGTTGACCTTGGTCAGGTAATGCGGGGCGGAGTCGCTGGCGCCGGCGTTGACGTCGTCAACCATGTGGGTGCCGTCGGCCGTGCCGTCGCTCCGCCACAGCTCGACGCCATTGACCGCGTCGTTGGCGGTGAAGTAGAGCACGCCGTTGATCTGGGTCAGGTAGACGAGGCCGGAACCGTTCGCGCCGGCGTTGACGTCGAGGACCATCTGCGTGCCGGCGCAGGTGCCGTCGGTCTCCCACAATTCGGTGCCGTGGACGCCGTCGTTGGCGGTGAAGAAGACCTCGTTGCCGACGCGCGTCAGGTACACGGGGTTGGCGTTGCCCTTGGGGTTGATGGCCTTCACCTCGAAGGTGCCGGCAGTTGAGCGCTCTCGATTCACGGCATAATGTTCCAGGTCTTAATCCGACTGGTATCGGACCAGCAGCCGGCGGCCACGCGCTTGCCGTCGGGACTGAAGGCCACGGACCAGATCACACCGTGCTGGTAGCAAGGCGCCTGGAGTTCGCGGCCCGTCGCCGGATCCCACACGCGCAGCGTTTTGGCCGCGCTGACCGAAGCGATGCGGCTGCCGTCCAGCCCAGATTTTCACGGTTCGCTCCCAGCTCGCCGACGCCATCTGCTTGCCGTCGGGGCTAAAGGCTACCCCCCGCACACAGCACGACGAAGGCTTCCACGCTGCGATAATTTCGGGGCTCAAGGGCACGGCCTCGGCACTGGCTGTCTACGCTTCGCCCGATGAGTTGCCTGCACCGGACGCAAGACGCGCTTCTGGTCGCTGGCCAAGCTCTACCAGACGGGATTCGCACCCGCAGGGTTCCGACGAAAGGTTTCCGAGATGTCTCTTACATCACTTCCCCCGTTCCCAAGCTTTCTTGGCGCAGGCTGCGTCCTCTTTTCTTTTCCAAAATGAGCTGCGTCCTCTTTTCTTATTTTCTTTCGGTGCAGGTTTCTTCGTGCTGGCGGACAAAACTCCGGTCCCGGCCCCTTTGTTTTCCCCATGTCCGCCACCTGCCGCGCATGTCCGCCACGGTTGGCGGACATGCTTTCCGTCGCAAATCCCTGTCATGGCAAATCTTACGACAGCCGCCGCGCATGTCCGCCACGCCCACGCACCGTCTGACTCGTCTCCGCGATCAATCCGTTTTTTCTCGAAGGTGCTCTCTTACCAACGTACCGACATGTGATAGAAGCGAATCATGTCAACCTGAAC
>JBBQPD010000705.1:0-4066 GCA_038331535.1 Gemmatales bacterium
TGCTGGGCGAGGGCGTCCATGCCGTGTGCGTGGCGACGCCCGATGACCGCCACTTCGACATTGCGAAAGCCGCTCTCTCCGCCGGCAAGCATGTCCTCATCGAGAAGCCGTCAGTCCTGCGCTTGCAAGAACTGGACGAGCTTGACGCACTCGCTCGTCAGAAGGGCGTACTCGCGAAGGTGGTCTATCACATGCTCGCCGATCCCGATCACAAGAAGCTGCGGACCCACGTCGTCGATGGCGTGTTGCGGCATGTCAACAATGGTTACTGTTCTCTATTGGAACCGAAGTCGATCAGCGGCCAGCAGTTCGCCGAGTGGATCACGGGACGCAATCCGGGCACTTACGTCGCGGTGCATTACATCAAGTTGATCGACTTCACGTTTGGCGCCGCTAAGCCGCAAGCGGCGGAGGGATGCCGCCTCGCGCGCATCACCGCCAACGGGCAGCGCGGTCTCGTTGGACCGGCGGATGGCCCCACCTGGGATGCCGTGCAGGTTCAGATGGTTTACGCTTACCCGGACGGGCGCGAGGCGGCGTTCGACATTCATACGAGCTGGGTCACGCCGGACAACTTCCCGGGCTACGTCGAGCAGGAAGTGCAGTTTCGCTTCGACAACGCCGTCTGGAACGCCCATCAGCGCAAACGCGGCGTCGAAGTGGCGGTCGAGGGGCTATCGCCGGAGCGGATCAAGTACACCCCGAACCATCATTACAACGGTACGTTCGTTGAACCGTGGGGCGAACGCTCGCAGCGCGGCTACGGCGTCGAGATTCTGCGCCGCTTCTTTGAAGAAGTCGCGTTCGTCGAGTTCGGAGGCCCGGCCGGCGAGCGCGACGTGCGCTTGCGACAGATGCAATCTCTGACTTACAACGATCTGTCTGCGGATCGCGCCACGGTGGCGACGGTGCAGGCGCTGGAGGCTATTCTTGCGAGGCATGTCCGGGGACAACCCGGCGCCGTCGTCACGGTGAACGGACCACAAGGCGGGTTGGTTTTGAGTCTACCCGGTCGCACCGAGTCGGAGGTGTTGTACGCGCCGGCGGTCTGACCACAGGGAAGGGGGGTGCCCTGCCCTGCCCTCCCCTGCCCTGCCCCGATGGTTGCGGTAACGATACTATTGTCCCCTGCCCTTCTCTATCTACGCCTGGCACCCCGTCACGAACGATTCTCACGAGCCGCGACCGTCAGGGAACGCTCCCTGACGGTCGCGGCTCCTAAGAACGTGTCGGAGTACTATTTTCTTTTTTCTTGCAATCTCGACGTGTCTCGTGCGAAGTAGAGGCAGAAGCCTCGTTCTGCGCCACCCGTCGGAGGACGTTGCCATGCTCATCCGCCTGTTCAAGTGCGTCGCCAAGCCGGCGCTCGTCAACCTGCCGAAAGCCCTGGTGGACAACCTGCCGTTCGGCAACGCGGCCTTCGACTTCGCCAAGGACATGGTCAAATACTGGCGGGCCGACGCTCCGAAGGCGGAGGATCGCCGCCTCGACCTGGGCGATGCGGCCGGCGCGGCGCTCGCGCAGATTCGGCAGCAGGCGGAACAGGCGGTCGCCGAAGTCGCCGCCGATCAACCGAAGCCGCTGCAAATCGCCCTGGTGAAATACCTGACGCACCTGCCCGGCACCATTCGCCGTTCGCTCAGCCGGCCCGCCGACCTGACCGGCAAGACCGTCCCCGCCAGCTTTGCGCTAGACAAACCGGAAGACGTGCTGCCCTTCCTGCCGCCGCGACCTCCGCATCCCGATCTGCACGCTGGCCGGCGCATCGGCGACTGGGAGCTGGTCGAGCTGGTCGAGCTGGTCGGCGTCGGCGGTTTCGGCGAAGTCTGGAAGGCGAGCAATCCGCACCTGCCGCTGGCCGCGTTCAAGTTTTGCACCGACGCCGTCGCCGCCAGAGCGCTGCGCAACGAGGCCGCCCTGCTCGGCCGCGTCGCTCGCTCCGGCCGTCATGCCGGCATCGTCGCCCTCGAAGATACCTCGCTGAGCCATGAGCCGCCTTACCTCCGTTACGAGTTCGTCGCCGGCGGCGACCTGACCGGGCTGCTGTTGGAATGGGGACACTCCGAGCCGCACCAGCGCGTTGAGCCGTCGTTGCGCCTGATGCACCAGCTGGCGTCTATCGTCGGCTTCGCCCATCGCCAGGGCATCGTCCACCGCGACCTGAAGCCGGCCAACATCCTGCTGCAAGCCGGTGTCGCCGACTCGCTCCGCGAGTCGGGCCGCGTGCCCTTCACCCTGCGCGTCGCCGACTTCGGCATCGGCGGCGTCACCGCGTCGCAGGCGCTGCAGCCGACGCGGCTCGGTACGACGCCTGGCGAGTTCCTGATGACGGCATTGCGCGGCTCCTGCACGATGCTCTACGCCTCGCCGCAACAACGGCGCGGCGGCGATCCCGACGCCCGCGACGACGTGTATTCGCTCGGCGTCATCTGGTATCAGCTGCTGCTGTCCGACCTGCAAGCCGAGGTGTCCGCCGACTGGCGCGACGACCTGGCGCCGTGCCGCGCCCCGGATGCTCTCCTGAACCTGCTGGCGCGCTGTCTCGCCGCCAAGCCGGAGAAGCGGCCCGCCGACGGGAACGCTCTGGCGGAGGACATCACCCGTCTCTTGGGCGCTGCGCCCCCTCCCCCGCCTCCTCTGCCACCACCACCGCCCGAAGATCTTGTTGGCCAGTTGGAGCGTGCCCTTGACGTCGTATCACGCACCGAGGCGACCGCGCGCAAACTCGCCGACACGGATCACGATTACGTCAAGGCCGTCGCGACCCTGGAGACCGTGCCGGCGCAGTGGCAGCATCTCCGCGATGCCGGTTTGCTGCAATCGGTCACCACCCAGCGCGACCGTGCCATTCAGCTCGATGGTGAGATCAGGGAAGCCGCGGCTCACGCCCGCATGACGGGGCTGCGCGGCAAGATCATCGAGCTGCTCGACCTCTGGCCGCAGCGCTCCGACCTGCGCCGGCTGCTCGATTCGGGGAAGCTCCCGCGCGAGGCGGGTGAAATCGTCGCCGCCACGCTGCCGGGCAATGTGGCCATGCGCTTCGCCTGGGTGCCCGCCGGGTCGTTTTACATGGGCGGGGGCGGCGGCAAACCGGGCGACCAAAAGGTCGAAATCAGCAAGGGCTTCGGCATCGGCATCCATCCGGTGACGCAGCAGCAATGGCAGGCGGTCATGGGCAACAACCCTAGCCACTTCTCCCGCACGGGCGGCGGCAAAGAGGCGGTCAAGGGCATCGCGGACGCAGACCTGTGGCAGTTCCCGGTGGAGCAGGTTTCCTTCGAGGACGTGGAACAGTTCCTGGCGAAACTGAACGAAAAATCGCGCGGGAGTGAATACCTGTACCGCTTGCCGACCGAGGCCGAGTGGGAGTATTCTTGTCGGGGTGGGGCTTCTTCTCCGACCGACTGCTCGTTCCACTTCTATCTCGACCGGCAGACCAACAACCTCTCATCCGAGCAAGCCAACTTCGACGGCAATCATCCCGAAGGGAACTCCGCCAAGGGAAAGTACCTCCAGCGCACGACGAAGGTCGGCTCCTATAAGCCGAATCGTCTCGGCGTCTACGATATGCACGGCAACGTCTGGGAGTGGTGCGCCGACTGGTACGAAGAAGGCTCGGCTCGGGTGATCCGGGGCGGCAGCTGGGGCTACGACGGCTCCTTCTGCCTGGCGGCGATCCGCGACGGGCTCGCGCCGTCGTGCCGGTTCAGCATCCTGGGCTTTCGTCTTGCCCGAGTTCCCGTCCGGTAACTAGTCGAGCAAGCCAGGGCGGTGGTACGCCTGGAGCGGAGGCCAGCGGGCGCAGTCGGAGCCGAGCGGAGCGAGGCGGAGACGTAGCCCGCTGTGCCGGAGCGGAAGGTGAAGGGCGAACCATCCGACCCCCGTTTACGGGGGTTTGCCGCGTAGCGGTAATAGACCCTTCCTTCAGGGCTGACTATTACCAACAAGTCGCCCACCCCGAAGTAGCCCTATTGTAAAGGGCCGAAACGTAAGAGGTTATGGCGACGGTGTCCAAAAGAACACTGTCAAATTGTCGTGTCATAACCACTTACGCCACTTCGCCTTG
>JBBQPD010000706.1:0-4065 GCA_038331535.1 Gemmatales bacterium
GAAGGTGACGGCACCCGACGGAACGCCGCCCGAACCGCTCACGGAGGCCGTGAACGTCACCAAGGCGCCGAAGGTGGACGGATCCGCGGACGACGACAGACTCGTGAAAGACGACGAACTACCCGAAGAGGACGAGCTGACGGTTTGGGTGAGCGCGGCAAAACTGCCGGTGTAGTTACTGTCCCCCACGTAAGTGGCCGTGAGGTCGTGGTTGCCGACCGCCAGGGAGGAGGTCGTGAAAGACACCCAGGTGCTGCCCGAGGGCAGGGTCTCCGTGTCCAGGGTCGTCCCGCCCTCGGAGAAGACGATGGTCCCCGTCGGGGTCGCGCCGTCGCCCCCCATGTAGTACAGGAAGGACGAGAAGGTGACCGAGGCCCCCGACGTCGAGGGGTTGAGCGACGAGTTTATGTTAGGTGTAGGTCGAGCCGCTGGGCACGACCCGGTCTTCGAGAGGTTCCAGGCGCGGCTGAAAGACGCGGGGTCGAGGTGCGGCTTTTGGTTTGGTGGTTCGACGTTTGTCCCATCGGCGTGCAAGATTCCGATCGCGGCAACGCGCGAAAGTCAAGGACTTGCGCAAAGAATAATTGAAATGGTTGGCGCGATGGGAGGATTGCTCACATGATGTTCCGTCGCGCCAGTACCAAAATGCAGCCAAACTCGTCTCCCCACAACTTACCCGCCTGCGGTAATCTCACGGCATGGGTCGGCCCCCTTCTCTCTCTCCGTGAGGTCCATGATGCCACAACCGCGCTCCGTCTTCGGCCACATGCTCACTCTACTGCTGACGCTGCTACTCATGACGACGTTGGCCGCGAGCGGTCCGCGTTCGTTCGGTAATTGGACCGCCGCGTTCTGCCGGGGTTCGTTTCGTAATTTCGATCGCGCGAGTACGGACGCCTCGTTGCGTAATCATGCCGCGGCGCTCGACCGGGGTTCGTTTGGTAATTTTCAGGACGCGGCCGTGCGGACTCCCGTCGACGTGTCGAGTTCGTTTCGTAATTTTCTGCGCGCGACGCCGGGTGACAGGCAATGGTGGTCGGACGGTATCCCGAGGGTGCCTGCGTGGAGCGGCGCCTGGTTCGTTTGGTATTTTTTCATCGGCCCTCTCGAGCGTCGGCCGATGCCCTTGCCGTCGCGCGATACCTCATAAAGTCCAGCAGTTGAATGATGCAGGGAAGGAGGTCGCTGCGACAGCGTCCGGGGTGCGCGCAGCGTCGAGACTGTCCGGAAGTGGGTTCTACGAGCCGCGACCGTTAGGGAGCGTGAGCGATACGCCGCGAAAAACGCTCCCTAACGGTCGCGGCTCGTAGAAAACTACACCTTCCGGGACAGTCGCTTAGTCATAAGAAAGACTCAGGACTGGGGACGGGAGCAGCTGGGTCAACTGCTCCACCCCTGAAGCATCGCACTCCGATCGCGCCACTCGGGGGAAGGGGAATGCCCGTGTCGCCTCTCTCCGATCCCGTCGTCGCCGTCATTCCGACGGTAGTCGTCAGCACCCCGTTTTTGCTCCTGGCCTGGCTCTTTCCCGTCGCGTCCAGTGCCGTCGCCTGGTGGGCGCGGCGCCGTCTTGCTCTCCTCATGGTCCTGAGCCTGAACAGCACTCTCTATCTGCTTTACGCCTGGTTTGGCGGGCGGTTGCGGGCTAGCGCGGGGATGACGGTAGGGTCGCTGTGGTGCCTGCTGGCCCTGGTGGCGCTCGCCGGGATAGTCTGGTCCTGGCGGCGCCAGCGCCGGCTCGTACCGGCCGATGCGCCAGAAGTGCGGCCGATTGGCCGCGGCGAGGCGATCCTGCTGGCGCTCGCCAGCGTGGCGGGACTGGCCGGCGCGGGATGGTGTTTGGCGGACGGGACATGGTCGCTGCCACCTTGGCGCGACTTGCTGGTCCTCTGTGCCGTGCCCTGGTCCGGTACGCTGTACGCACTCGTCGTGCGCGGGAAGGGCGCTCGCCGCAAGCCGGAGCCGGAAACGGTGATGCTCGGAGCGTTGGCGCTGGCTTGTGGCATCGTGGCGCTGGCGGCCCGGCCGCGCGTCGATGCGGACGCCGGCGTCGCCGTGGTCTGGACCTTCGAGCCTCCGCAGCGCGGGGCCGTCGTCGCCACGCCGCTGGCGGACGGCGACCGACTCTTCGTGCCCGTCATTCGCGATGGCGACCCGCCGGCCGGAGTCGTCTACTGTCTGAACGCCGGCACAGGCAAGGTTCTCTGGCAGTTCGACGACCACGGCCACATGCAGCACATGATCTCCAGTCCCTGCCTTGCCGACGGCCGGCTCTTTGTCGGCGAAGGCATGCACGCCAACTACGTCTGCAAGCTCTACTGCCTCGACGCCGCCACCGGTCGGAAGCTCTGGCAGGCGACCACGGCCGGCCACATTGAATCGAGTCCCTGCGTCGCTGGCGGCCGGGTTTTCGTCGGCGCTGGGGACGACGGCCTGTATTGCCTCGACGCCGCAACGGGGGCCGAATGCTGGCACTTTACCGAACGGGTTCACATCGACAGCAGCCCGGCGGCGGCGGGCGGCCGCGTCTATTTCGGCAGCGGCATCAGCCGCACGCGCAAGACGACCGCCGCGTTCTGCCTCGACGCCGCGACCGGAGAGGTGTTATGGCGGGCGCGGGCTGACCTGCCCGTCTGGGGCTCGCCGGCGCTCGCGGGGGATGCCGTCTATTTCGGACTGGGCAACGGCCGGCTCGACGGCAGCGACGCGCCGCGTGGAGGGCCGGCGGGCGCCCTGTGGTGCCTCGACGCCGCGACGGGCCGGGAGCGCTGGCGTTACGACGTTCCCGGCGGCGTCTTCGCCCGACCGTGCCTCGACGAGCGCCATGTGTACTTCACCGCCCGCGACGGCCGCTGTTACTGCCTGGACCGCGGCGGAACCCTCCACTGGGAGCAGGATCTCGGCAGTCCCGGGGTCACGACGCCGGCGCTGGCGGGCGCCCGGCTCTATGTCGCCGCCAGCGCCGGGCGCGTCTGTTGCCTGGACGCCGGCGATGGCGCGACGCGCTGGACCTTCGACCTGGCGGCCCATACACAGACCCGGCCGCGCTTGTTCTCCTCGCCCGTGGTGGCCGCCGACCCGGCGGGAGGCCGGCGCATCTACCTCGGCGCCGAGCTGCGGACGGCGGCCGGTTCGGCCGCCGTCGTCTACTGTCTGCGCGATTGAGCGCTTCCCTACCCGAGAGGACGCATGAAAAAAGTGGTGCTGGTCGTCGTCGTGGTGCTGCTCGTGGCGGCGCCGTTTCTCGACCCGACGGGTGTGCTGCTCGGCCTGATCCGGCGCGAGACCTTCTACCGCAATCGGCCGACGACGACCTGGAAGAAAGCGCTGCGCGACACCGACCCGCTCGCCCGGGCCGAGGCGCTGCGGGCGTTGAAGGAGGGCGGGAAGGGAGCGGTGCCCGTGCTGGCCGAGCTGGTAAAGACGACGGACGCCGGCGCGGAAGTACGCTGCACCGCTGCCGACCTGCTGGGCCAACTCGGCGAAGAGGGGCGCGACGGCGCACCCGCCCTTGCCGCCGCCCTCAAGGACTCCGACGCGCATGTACGCTCCGTTGCCGCCGCCGCGCTGGGGAAGTTGGGCCCCACGTCGCCGGAAGCGGTGCCGGCCTTGATCGACATGCTCGATGCCGACGGCCGGCTGGTCGCCGCCCGTACCCTGAGCGTGTTCGGCGCCGAGGCGCGGCCGGCCGTGCCGGCGCTGGAGAAATTGTTAAAGGATCCCGATGGCGAAGTGCGCTGGAATGCACTGCGGACGCTAGGAAAGATCGGCCCCGACGCCAGCCCAGCGGTGCCGGCCATCATGGCGGTCATGACCGACGACGACGCCCTGGTGCGCGAACACGCCGCCGAGACGCTGGGCGACATCGGCCCGGAGGCCCGCGCCGGCGTGCCGGCCCTGATCGCGGCACTCGCGGACCAGGACGCGCGCGTGCGTCGAGACGCGACGCGCTCCCTGGGACAGATCGGCCCGGCCGCAAAGTTGGCGATCCCGGCACTGCGCGAACGGCTCAAGGATCCCAACGCGAAGGTGTGCGAAGCAGCCAAACGTGCGCTGGAATTGCTC
>JBBQPD010000707.1:0-4063 GCA_038331535.1 Gemmatales bacterium
TGGTGACTGGGTGGAACTGGCCCGCGGTGTCACGGACACTGACGGCCGCCTGTCAGGCCTGCTGCCCACCGGTCCGCCGACGGCTGGCGATTACCGGCTTCGGTTCCTGACGGCCGCTTACTTTGCCCGCGTGGGCGATGCCATCTTCTACCCCGAGGTGATCCTCCAGGTTCGCTTCACGGCCCCGGGGGGGAAGTACCACTTGCCCCTGCTCTTGAGCCCGTTTGGCTACTCCACATACCGGGGCAGTTAGTGAGGACTCTGACAGTGGGGACTCTGGCACAGTCCAAGTCCAAGACCAGGAGGGAACCTGTGATTCCCCATAAGATACTCGGCATCGTTTCCCGTGATTCCTTGGGCCTCGAAGATTCGGGCCGACCTGACGGAACCTCCTCATGACCTGGCAAGACTACCGCGACATCGGTGAGAAGCTCTTCGAGCAGTATGACACGATCAATCCGCTGTCCATCCGCTTCACGGACCTGCACAAGTGGGTGCTCGACCTCGAAGACTTTGAAGGCACACCGGAACAGTCGAACGAAAAGACGCTGGAAGCGATCCAGATGGCATGGTACGAGGAATGGAAAGACGAGTACGGCAACTAGGAAAAGTAATGAGGACTGAGGACTGAGGACTGAGAAAATAGCCGCAGCCTGTGCAAGTTTCCTATCCTCAATCCTCAGTCCTCAGTCCTCAGTCCTCTTGTGTGTTTGGCATTGTCGCGCCGCGTCCCCACGTTATAATCCCGCCGCCGGTTGGGGTCCGTCTCGGTGGCGGCGCCCCTCTTTCTCGTCCTGCGGTCAGGATCCCCATGCTATCGAGCCTGTGCTTGCTCGGTTGTCTCCTTGCCCCAGGACAGTCGCCGACTCCGTCGCCGACCGCCACGCCGCCGGGCCGCGCCGACTGGGTGGTGCGCCCTCAGCTGACGGCGGGGCAGGAATTCGTCTACAGCGGCAACTACAAGGAAGAAGCCGCCGGCTCCGTGCAATACAGCCGGGGCTATCGCCTCGAAACGCGTGTCCTCGTTCTCGATCCGCCTCGTCCCGCCATCCCGGTCGCCCTCTTCACCGTCTTCCGCTCGCGCGACAGCCGTCCCGGCAGCCAGGCGAACGTCGGCAACGATGGGCCGGTCTCGTCGGTCCGCCTGGAGCGCGGCACCCTTGGCGAACGCGGTCTGCTCAAGCTGGAATCCGGCGTCGGTTTGACCGTGCCCCTCGACGGCCCGCCGGCGCTGGAAGTCGGGCTGTTCCTGGAAGTGCCGGGCGAACGGCTCGTGCAGAATCAGTCGTGGGTCGTCGCCGAGCCGGGCCGTCCGGTGCGCACCTGGCGCATCGTCGGCAGCGAAATGGTCAACGGCGCCAGTTGCATCAAGATCGTCGGCGAACAGCAGACCGACGATTGGGAGCGGCCCGGACGCGACCGCAACGCCTGGCGGCGGCAGGATACCGTGTGGCTGGCCCCGCGCGCCGGCATCGCGTACAAGGTCGAGCGCTTCATCGAGAAGCGCGGGCCGGGCCGCGACGAGCCGATCTTGCGCTCCCTGTTGCGCTACGAGTTGGAGAGCAGCGTCCCCTACACGGGCCAGTTTTTCGACGAACGCCGGCAGGAAGTCACGCAGGCGCTGGCCTTCGCCGCGACCGCGGCGCCGCTGCTGCCGGCGCCGGCGCGCAACGTCCCGCAGCTGAACGCTCTGGCCAACAAGATCGCCTCCCACCTGGACCGCGAACCGCCGACGCCGTATCGCGAGGCTGTCCTGCAAGTGCGCCGGACCGTCGAGGCGGGCAAGCGCGGCGAGGTGCCCTTGCTGGTCCCGACGGAAACGCCGGTCGATATCAGCGTCGCCACCGTCGGCGAACCGGCCCCCGATTTCCTCGCGCCCGAGGTCGGCACGCGCGGCACGACGACGCTCAAGCGCTGGCAGGGCCAGCCTGTCCTGCTCGTCTTCTTCAACCCGAACTCGACCACCGCCGACCCGCTGTTGCAGTTCGCCGAGCGCTTAGCCCGTGCTTTTCCCAAGCAGATTACCGTCCTCGGCATGGCCATGTCGGACGACTCCGAACGGGTGCGCGAGAAGACCCATCACCTGACGCTGAGCTTCCCGCTGTACAACGGCACCGGGTTGCGACGCAGTTACGCCATCGACGCGACGCCGAAGATGGTCGTGCTCGACGGCGCGGGCGTGGTGCGCGGCTCGTACTTCGGCTGGGGCAACGAGATCCCGCTCGAAGTGGCCGAGGAGCTGAAGCGCTGGCTGCCGCGGAAGTGACCCGCGAAACACCGCAAGCGGCGAACGACCGAACCATTCGCCCCAATCCCTACATCCCTACCTTGCAGTGACATTCGGGACGTTCGGAATCGACGCGATTGTTTGCCGACCCGCTGTGCGCGACGATATGATGGGATAGTGTTAGGCTCTGTCCGCCTACTAAAATCGGACAGGAGGTTCACCGATGACGGACTATCAGATTCAACCCAATAGCCGGCGCTGTGCGGCGACCGGCCGGGAATTACGGCCGGGAGAGAAGGTGTTCAGCGTCCTGATGGAAGAGACCGGCCGACTGGTCCGCAAGGACTTCGCCGCCGAATCGTGGCAGGGACCGCCGGCGGAGGCGTTCAGTTTCTGGGCCGGCCGAGTCGTCGCCTCGGAATCGAAAAAGCGAGCGCCGATCGACGACGAGATGCTCCTCGACTGCTTCAAGCGCCTCGAAGGCCAGAAGGAAGCCTCTCGCAGCCGCTTCCGTTATATCGTGGCTCTGCTGCTGATGCGGCGTAAGCGCTTCCGTTTCGAGGAAGCGGTCAAGGAAAACGGACAGGAATGGCTGTGCCTCCGCTGTACCCGCACGGGGGCTAAGCATCGGGTACTCAATCCCCTGCTGTCCGACGAGGAGACGGCCGCGGTGCAGGAAGAAGTCTTCCAGGCACTCGGCTGGCAGTGAGTGACCTTGCCGCTGGCGGCTTAGCGGGAGCGACCGCCAAGCCGCCAGCGGCACACGGATCGAACGACCCACAACCCCGTTCACGGGAGACCCCATGAGCCTCCGTACTGCCGGATTCGGCCTGGGAATAGCGCTACTGATCTCCGGCTGCGGCTCGGTGCGGCCGGGCGGCGTCGGCGTGAAAGACCGCGAACGTATTCCCCTCGACGCCCCGCCGCCGGACGCGGTCAGCCTCGTCAATTACCTCAACGACAACGCCCGGCGCGTGCAGGCGGTCGAGTGCGACAAGGTGTCGATCGACTGCAAGCAGGGCACCCAGTCGGTCGGCCTGGAAGGGTTGATGGCGTGCCAGAAGCCTCGTAACTTCCGCCTCAAGGCGAAGGTGGTCGGCCAGCCCGGCGCCGACATCGGCTCCAACGACCAGGAGTTTTGGTTCTGGATCAGCAAGGCTGAGCCGGTGCCCTACGTCTTCCACTGCTCGTATGCCGACCTGGCACGCGGCAACGTCGAGATGCCGTTCCCGTTCCAACCTGAGATGATCATGTCGGCCCTGGGAATCGCCGAGTACGATCCGAAGGGCAAGTACGAGGTCCGGCCCAACGGCAACACCCTGGAACTGACCGAGTCGGCCAAATCACCGTCGGGAGAGTCGATCACGAAGATCACCGTCTTCCAGCGACAGGCAGTTCCCGTTGGCAAGCCGCAGGTCATCGCCCACGTCATCAAGGACGCGAAGGGCCAGGATGTGTGCGTGGCCACAGTGCAGGAAGTCGTCGTCGACAAGACGACGGGTGCTATCCTGCCGCAGCGGTTAAAGATCGTCTGGCCGGGCAAGAGCCAGGCCGAGCGGGCGGAAATGACAATGCGCTTTTACGACATGCACTCGCAGCCGATCGATCCGCAGCGTGCGGCGCGGCTGTTCGGCCGGCAAGACCTGGTCGGGCAACAGTCGTTCGATTTAGGTCGGCGGAGCGTGGACTCGCCGGGAGGCATCTCGCGAGCGGGTGCGGTGGAAATTGGGGCGCCGCGGAAATAGACCGCGAAGCTGCCGCTTGCGGCTTAGCGGTTCGCTCCGCTAAGCCGCAAGCGGCGACACACTCTTTCTTCGCGCGCGGCTCCGGTTTCGT
>JBBQPD010000708.1:0-4061 GCA_038331535.1 Gemmatales bacterium
GACTCCGCGCGAAACGGCAAGCCGCGGTCGCGCTCCTAAACGGAACACACATATTTCCGCTGCACGTCCACCACGAAATCGCCCTGCAACGCCTCGCGGCCCAACAGCATCCGGCAACGCATAAGGGAGCGGTGCGTCACCGTCAGGCGGATGCGCTTCTCGATCGTTCCCAGGCGAATAAGCGCTTCCACCACGGGACGGCGCTCCGCGACGCCGCCGGAGTTGCGGACGACGGCGAAGCGCAGCACCGGCACGCGCAGCTCGCGCACCTTGTCGGGACGGCCGCGATTGAGGATGAGACGCAGCACGGCGACGGGACCGGTCGGCGTCTCTTCTAACTCATAGCCGGCCACGCCGAGGGCCGAAGTGCAGGCTCCCGTGTCGATCTTGGCCCGGACGCGGCGCAGGCCCCATTCCGGAAAGGCGACGTACTCCTTCCAACCGATCGTTCGCGGCGTTATCGCATCTCCCGTGCTCATCAGGAATGATCTCGCAGAGTAGTCATGTGTCCAGTCGCGGGAGCGCGCCGGCGACGGAGCCAGATGTAGACCTGCACGCAGCCGAACAGCGCAACGAGCACTCCCGCGAGGAAACCGGCCCCGAGCGTGCGCCAGTCCGGCATCCCCTTGGCGCTTTTGTCCTCGGCTTTCTTCGGCTCATCTGGGGGCGACTTCTCCTCGGGGACGTCCTCGTCCTTCTTGTCGGGGACGACGGATTCTTTCAAGACGAGCCGGTGTTTCCCCATCTCGACAAGAGAAGAGAGACCCCGCCCGGTGCGCAGGTAGTCGAGCGCTCGATACGCCTCGTTGATCCGTCCTTCCGCGTTGAGCAACTCGCCGTAGAGCCAGTGGAGTCGAACGTCCGCCGGCAGCCAGTAGAGCAATTGCACGACGATGGGCAGAGCATCGCGGGGCAATTCGTGCAGGCTTTCCGCCGACAGCTTGCCGGCCTCGTAGTCGCCGCTCGGCCCGACGAAGCGCACGGTCGGGAAGAGAGCATCGACTGCCTTCCAGCCGGCGGCGCGGCCGACGACCACCTCGCGGTAGCGTAGTTCGAGCAGCATCAGGTCGTAACGCTCCGCGATGCGGTAGCGATCCCATTGCGCCTGGCTCCAGCCCGCGACTGGTGGAGAGACCGGGGCAGCGGCGAGCGCTGATTTCTGCGTCGAGATGGCCCGCGGCAATAATTCGGGCAGCCCCTCGTAGGCCGACGCCAGGTTCGCTAGTAGCAGAAATCGTTCCGGAGCGTCGTCCTTGACCTCGGCCAATGTCGTTTCGAGAAGCTGGAACGCCACCGCGTGCCGACCCAGCCGGATGTAGCAGCCGGTGAGATCGACCCGGCCCTGGAGCGACAATTCGCCGCTCTTGAGCTGCGGTTCCAGCTTCCTCGTAACCCAATTCAGGACTCGCACCCGCAAGGAATCTTCTGGAGCTTGCATGCCCGGAGGTTGACTGAGACTGGCCAGATCAAGAAGACGCGATTTCACCGCATCATAGTCCGTCGGCAGGGGAAACGGTTCGCGCAGCGGGTTGTCCTTGTCCGTGGAGACGACGTAGACGCCGGCCCGGACAACGCCGCACGGCAGCAGGAGGCACGCCAGCATCAGAGAGGCAAGCGAAGCACGAGACATGGCGGTTGCCTCCTTCCGACGAATGTGGTGCTGGCCGGAGCAATTGCTTAACGAGCCGCGACCGTCAGGGAGCGTTCCCCACGCTCCTGGCCGGAGCAATTGCTTAACGAGCCGCGACCGTCAGGGAGCGTTCCCCACGCTCCCTGACGGTCGCGGCTCGTTACTAGGTTGAGGCAGCCGCGCAGTTGAGACGTTGACGCTATTTATCTTCCACGATCAATTCGAGTTTGCTCTGAATCTTGACGGTCAAATCCTTGGCGAGGTTGGCCCGCTTGAGGAACAACAGGGCGAAGCAGGTATCGGTATTCGGCATCGCCTGGTGATAGCCGCCGTTCGCCCAGTTGCCATCCTTCATCTGGGTTTCGAGCAGCGCCTCGGCACCCCAGTGATACCAATCCTTGTCGTTGATCTTCGGCAGGCCGTAGAGCATGCCGACGCGCTCGACCGTCCAGAGGAAGTAAAGGTTGACCGGCGCGCGGCCGCGCGGCCCGACGGGCTTGCCGAGCGGCCGATCGATGTTTCGGCTCAGCGCCGTCAGCGCCTTCTGAATGTGCTGGTCCTGCACGCCTTTGGCGGCCATGCCTTCCATCTTGATGCCCGCCGTCAAGCCGTGCGTGACCGCCAGGCCGAGCAGGCCGGCGCCGGTCATCGACGGACTACCCGCCGAGCCGCCGCCGCGCAGGTAGTGATAACCGAACGTGCCATCTTGATTCTGACTGGTGCGGAAGCGCTGGACGATCAGGCCCATCGCGCGGTCCGTCGGGACGCCGTGCCGCGAGGCCGCCAAAACGCCGAGAATGGCAAACTGCGTGTTCGAGTTGTCGGATTGGTCGTTCCGCGGCATTTCCTTTTGAACGGAGGGCGGCAGCAGCGACGGGATGCGCTGGAGGTTGGGCGGCAGGTTGGCCAGCGCCTTGCGGGCGGCCTCGGTCCTCTCCTTGTCCCTCTCTGTGACAACCGGGTCGTTGCGCGGCACGGTGCTGTCCGGCCCCGTGAAGTCCGGACGCAGTTTGTTGACGCCCGCGGCCACGCCGCGGAACGGCCCATCGGGATCGAGCTTCGAGGCCATGCCGATCAGTTCCGGCGACAATTTGACCTTCGTGTCCAGGCCGATCAACTCCAGGTTCGCCCGGCCGTCAGTGCCGGTGACGAACAGCTCCAGCGGGTTGCGCGGCCGGGTCTGTTCCAGCACGAGGAGCAGGTTCGGTTCAAGTCGCGGGTCCACGGCCTGACAACCGTAGGACCAGCCGCCCGCTGGGGTCTGGCCGGTCAACAGGCGAAGGCCGAGCGAGCGGAGCAGCGGTTCGTCCTGCTTGTCGCCGAGGCGGTCGAGGAAAAGCAGCGCGAGGGAGATTTCGTAGGTGGAGGTATTGTTCGCCGCATGCGAGCGGACGAAGGCGACGGCCTTCTGAATGAAGCGGTCGTCCGCCGGCACGCCGCACTCCAGCAGAGTCAAGGCCGGCAAGGCGGCCATCGCCAGCGGGTGGCCCGCTCCATTCCAGGTGCCGGCGGCAGTCTGCTGAATCTTCAAGAAATCGACGCCGCGCTCGATGGCTTTGTTGACGCGCGCCTGGTCCTCCGCCGAGAGGCTCGAGCGCGTGACCACCGGCTCATGGGAAATCGGCGTCGTCGGATCGTCGGGCGGCTTAGGGCGCGGCGCCTCGTAGCCGGTGGGACGGATGGTCTCTTCCCGCGGCCCCGACGGCCGGTCCGGTCCCTGATCGGTCTTGTCGTCCGCCTTTCGGCCCCCGTCCGCGGTGCCTGACGGTTTGTCATTTTTGTTCGAGTCGTTCGACGCCTGCTGCGCGCCAGGCGTTGCGCGATTGGCGAAGTACAGGGCAAGACCGGCGGCGCCGCCCAGCAGGAGTACCAGTCCGCCGAGAATACCCGCAAGGAGCAAGCCGCGGGACGGCGGCGCGGCGCCGTCCTCGGCCGACGCCGGCGCGGACGGCAGCGGCGGCGGCGTGTGCGCGCTAATCGTCATCGGCGCTGCCCGCATCATCGTCGAAGGCGCGGCCGGCACATCGCCCACGTCGTTGGCCGACACGGTGAACGGGCAACCGCACTGTGGACAGCGCAACCGCTTGCCGACTGCCGGCGGTTGTGAGAGTTTCAGCGCCTTGGTGCAATTCGGACAGACGATCTTCGAGGCGGTCAACATGAGCGGCAGTCCTTCTGCGGGCGAATCGTCGCTAAGGAGCCGCGCACGCAGTAAGCGGTTACGCGGCCCTGAGGAGCCGCGCACGCAGTAAGCGGTTACGCGGCTCTGTTACGCGGCCTTGAGGAGCCGCGCACGCAGTAAGCGGTTACGCGGCCCTAAGGAGCCGCGCACGCAGTAAGCGGTTACGCGGCCCTAAGGAGCCGCGCACGCAGTAAGCGGTTCCGCGGCCCTGAGGAGCCGCGCACGCAGTAAGTAAGCGGTTACGCGGCC
>JBBQPD010000709.1:0-4056 GCA_038331535.1 Gemmatales bacterium
AACGAGCCGCGACCGTCAGGGAGCGCGGGGAACGCTCCCTGACGGTCGCGGCGCGTATCACATCGTTCTGCGCGGCTCCTAGTAGTGGATGCCCAGGCCCAGATTGATGTTCTGAATCCAGACCGATTCCTCGTTGAGGAAGGCCGTCGGCCGATTGACGCCCGCTCCGGGATTGAAGCCGGGGACCAGGCCGACGCCGTTCGTCGTCGGGACGTTGTTCAGGTTCACATTGCGGTCGATCTGGCCGCCGGGCCGCACAACTTGGTCCCAGTAGAGCATGGAATACCCGGCCGTCAACTGGATGTGCGGGGTGACGATCACGCCGACCGTCAGGCCCAGCTCGGGGACGAAGCCGAAGACGTTCTTGGTGTAATGCCCAATGTTGGACGGCAGGGCGAGCAAGCCGCCGGTGGCGACCTGGTTGCCCGCCTGGCTGAAGAGCGTTGAGGAGCCGTTGATGTCGATCGACTGGTCGGTCGCTCCCATCGCGATCTTGCCGTACCCGGTCACCGAGAACCAGTTTTGCTCCCAGCCGGCCCGGCCGCCGATTTGCAGGCCGTAGAAGCTGTTGCTTGTCCGGAAGCTATCCTGGTCCGCCAGCGAGCTTGGGGCGGCGACCAGGTTTCCCTGGAAAAACAGCACGTTGCCGTTGATCGGCGCGGCCATGTCGTCGATGACCAGGCTCTCGTTCAGATGCACGTAGCGGGCGCCGAACAGGCCGTCCACGTGAAAGCGATCGCTGGGGCGCCAGTGGTAGGCGGCCTCGATCTCCGCTCCCCAGAACTCCGACTTGGCGACGATCGAGGTGCTGCCGGCGAAGGCGAACGGCAGCGAACTACGGAAGCCGTCCTCGTTGCCGTTGATGATGTCAAAGAACGGCCGGGCGATGATCGGGTTGCCGTTGGCGTCCGAAGTACGGCCGGACCGCACGGAGTTCTCGAAGGCGTAGTTGCCGCTCAGTTCCAGCGAATAGCAGCCGCTGTCGTCGAGCCAGAAGCCCGCCTCCGCCCGCATGCCGGAGAACATGCCGAAATTGATGCTGTCGTCAAACACGGCAACCGTGCCCACCTGACCGACCGCCCCGGGGAACGCGGCCTGAGTCGAGCCGATCGTGAGCAGCGGCGCCGGCAGCTTCTGCGTCTGGATGTAGGAAAACTGGTACTCGGCGCCGACCCAGCCCCTCTCCTTGTCCTTCTCGGGAGCCTTCGCCGGAACAGCAACGGGGACGGGACAGGCGGCGACCGGATCGGGGATGACGAATCCGGGACGTTCCGAGACGACGGGCGGCGTCGGCGCGGCGCTCTCCTTGCCGGCGCCCTCCGGCGGGGCGATTTTTTCCCCGGTCGGCGGCATGACCGCCGGTTGAGGATAATTCGTGGGATACGAATAGTTCTGATACCGCGCGGCGTTGTTGCCGTAGTAGTAGCCGTTGGGGTAACCGGCATACCCTTGGTTGTAAGGCATATAGCCGACCTGCCGCATCGTTTGCGGGTAGCCGTTGTTGCCGTAATAGCCGGCCGGCATCTGGTAGCCCGCTCCGTACCCCTGTTGGTTGTAGGCGTTATAGTTGTAGAGCGGACCCATCTGGGCGCGACTGACTCCCGCCCCGCACAGGACCGCCACAGCACAGAGCAGCTTGGTTCGCATATTGCACCTGAAGAAATAGTTGGTCGGATCCGCGCGGACTATGCCAGTCGAAAAGGGAAGGGAAGCGCGGTGTGGCGTGATCGACGGCGGCGCGTAAGCTGAACCGGGGCACGATGGTCGTGCCGGCCCAATCCTGAAACGCGACCCCCAGCCAGCGCCGTGGCTTCCATGCCCTCGGACGGCTACGAATCGGTGCATCCTCTGTTGCCCGTCTAAATCCCTTATCGGTTCGGACCGGGTAACCAATTCACCCAGACTGTTGGGAATAACCGGGGTAATCTGCGGCGACAACCTGGGTAAAGTTTGCCGGGCACCGCTTCGCTGCTAAATAATATCAGACTGTACTCATGTCCTCGTCCGGCAAAGTCGCGCTGGTGCTACTCGTCGCCGTCGTCGGCGCATTGTGCGGCTGCTGGCTCTCTCGTCCGGAAGGGCGTAACCCCGCAACGCAATCTGTCAACGAGGTCTCGGGTTGTGTTCGCGATCGACGGGGGCCGGTCGCCGGCGCGCGGGTTCGCCTCAAGGGCAGCGACGTTACTGGCCTGACCGACGCCGATGGCCGCTTTCGTTTGTCCGCATCCTTTTCCGGAACCGGACGGCTCACCGCCTGGAAAGACGGCTATCTCATCGCGGGCGTCCCTCCCGGTGACGTGCCCCAAAACCTGCGCCTGTTGCCTTTGCCGGATAAGGATCACGCAGAATATCGCTGGGTCGATCCGGACCCCGATCCGGGCAAGAGCGGCAACTGTGCCAACTGCCATGCCGAGATATACCGCGAATGGTCGGCCAGCGGGCACAGTCGGTCGGCGACCGGCCGACGGTTCCGCAATCTCTACGAGGGCACGAACTGGAAGGGCGAAGCGGCGGGCTGGGGACTGCTGAACCAACATCTCGACGGCGCCGGCGTCTGCGCTTCGTGCCACGCGCCCGCCATCCCCGACGATGACCCGGCTGCCGGCGACGACCTGCGCAAGCTCTCCGGCGTCGCCCAGCGCGGGGTTCACTGCGACTATTGCCACAAGATCGCTGGCGTCGGCGACGGCACGGTCGGACTGACGCACGGACGCTTCAACCTGCGACTTCTTCGACCGCAACGCGACCAACTCTTCTTCGGCCCGCTCGACGATGTGGACCGGGGTGAGGACGCCTACTCGCCGGTGTACCGCGACAGCCGGTACTGTGCCTCCTGTCATGAGGGCGTCGTTTTCGGCGTCCACGTCTACAGCACCTATTCCGAATGGCTCGACAGCCCGGCACGGCGGCAGGGGAAGCAATGTCAGGACTGCCACATGGCCCCCACCGGCATGATGACCAACATCGCGCCCGGCCGCGGCGGGATCGAACGCGACCCGAAGACGCTCGCCAATCACCGCTTCTTCGCCCCCGACTCGGAGGAGATGCTGCGCCGCGCCGTCCGTGTCGAAACAGACGCGAAACGGACGGCGTGCGGCGTGCGCGCCAGCGTGCGCATCAGCGCGGAGAACGTCGGCCATCGCGTTCCGACCGGGTTCATCGACCGGCAGCTGATTCTCAGCGTCGAGGCGCTCGACGCGGACGGGAAAGCGGTTGCCTTGTGCGAGGGACCGCAGCTGCCTGACGCGGCAGGCCAGGACTTGAGTGGATACGCGGGCCGGCTCTTTGCCAAGCTGCTGACCGGACGCGACGGCAAGGCGCCGGCCCCGTTCTGGCTGGCGGGCGGCGATCCGGAAGATACCCGCCTCACACCCGGCCGCGTCGAAGAGTTCGTCTGGCAGTTCCCGCGCGAAACGTCCCGGTTGCGCGTTCGTGTTCTGTACCGGCGCTTCTGGGCCGAGGTGGTGCGGGCGAAGGGCTGGCCGGATCGCGACAGCGTCATTCACGATCGGACGGAACTGCCGAAGTGACCGCTTGTTCAGGCAAAATGCAACAAATGGGTGTGGAACTTTGCCATGCGGACTGTATTTTCCTCGCCGATTCGACCGATTGGTTTATGGGACGCCTACAATCGTCTTGCTCTAACTTCTTGCTGCCCTTACTATTAAATACGACATTCGCTGCTTGCTCCCCGTAGCATGGGCGAGTGGCGCGGGATGTGCAACGTGTAGGGACTGTGAGGAATGTGCTAAGGTTGCCAGGGAGAGGCGAGAAACTACCCAACGGAACCGGAGAGGGCCTCACGATGAGCCAGCACTCGGATTACCGAACGCTGATTAGTCGAGGACGCAAGGCGGGTCTAAACACCCGTGAACTATATTCCGCCTTGTCGTCGCGGTCCGAAGAAACCAGCGAACAAATGCTGGGCCAGACCGACTGCAACGGGTTCGTGTCTGGACACAACGCAAAAGGTCAGCGGGTCTTTCATCCACAGAATGATGGCCCGCGGACGTGAACGGAACGAAGAAGCCTGGACGATCATGGGCCGGCGCCACC
>JBBQPD010000710.1:0-4049 GCA_038331535.1 Gemmatales bacterium
CTGCCGCCACGCGTTTGTGGAAGGCGGCTAGCTCCGTTGCCGTGGGCAGCTCGTTGTAGAGCAACAGGTAAGCGACTTCGTCGTAGGTCGCCTTCTCCGCGATTTCGGTGACGGGATAGCCGCGGTAGCTCAGGCCGTCCACGATTGTGGAGACCGCTGTCTCGCCCGCAATGACTCCTTCCAGGCCCGGCGAGTAAATCTCAGTCGTGGACATGCTACGCCCTTCAGTTTTAGCGTTCGGAGCCGCGCACAAGCGGTTCGAGGCCGCTTTCTTCGTGCTATGGTTATGATACTCAGTCCTCAATGCTCAGTCCTCAGTCCTGTTTTCTTACGAGAAGCGACCTTGTTGCACGGCGGCGGTCTGCGGTAGACTCCTCAATCACGGCGTTTAACGCAACAGCATCCGAACTGCCGTCGTTCAAGGAGGAACACGTCATGTGCGGCATCATTGGCTATACCGGTCACCGCGAGGCGGAACCGATCCTCGTCGAAGGTCTGCGCCGCCTCGAATATCGAGGCTACGATAGCGCGGGGCTGGCCACGCTCACCGGCGCGAGCTTGCACCTGCGCAAGAAAGCCGGCCGTATCCAGGATCTCGCGCGCCACCTGCGCGACCATCCCTCACCGGGTTGCACCGGCATCAGCCACACGCGCTGGGCCACGCACGGCCCCGCCACCGACGGCAACGCCCACCCCCACCTGAGTTCCAATGGCGCCGTCGCCGTCGTCCATAACGGCGTCATCGAGAATTATTCCGCGCTCAAACGCCAGCTTCAGGGCGAGGGCGTGCCTTTTCGCAGCGACACCGACACGGAGGTAATCGCCCAGCTGATCGCCCGGAACCTGCCCGAACAGTGCAACGACCCGCGCGACCTGATCGAGGCCGTGGCCCAAACGCTGGCCATGCTCAAGGGCACCTACGGGCTGGCCGTCGTCAGTCCGCGCTTCCCGGACCTCGTCCTCGGCGCTCGTCTCGGTAGTCCGCTCGTCCTGGGCATCGGCCGCGACGAGACGTTTCTCGCGTCCGACCCGGCCGCACTGGCGGGAATGGCCGACAAGGTCGTCTATCTACAGGACAACCAGATGTGCGTGCTCACACCGGGCGAATGGCACATTCTCGATCAAGAACAGGGCCAGGTCGAAGCCACGGTGCATGCCCTGGACTGCGATGTCGAGGACAATGACAAGGGCGTTTTCGATCACTTCATGCTCAAGGAGATTTACGAGCAGCCCGAAGCCCTGGAGAACGCCCTGCGCGGCCGGCTCGATGACGCCGACTCCGCGTCGCACTTCGGCGGCCTCAACATCGATCCGCAGCAGCTGCGGCGGGCGGAACGCATCATCCTGACGGCCTGCGGCACCAGCTACCACGCCGCCATCGTCGGCGAGTATCTGCTCGAAGAATTCGCCCGGATTCCCGTCGAGGTCGAGTACGCCAGCGAGTTCCGCTACCGCAATCCGCCCATCGACCGCAACACCATCGTCATCGCCCTGACGCAGTCGGGCGAGACGGCCGACACGCTGGCAGCCCTGCGCGAATCGAAGCGGAAAGGGCACCCGACGCTGGCGCTCTGTAACGTCGTCGGCTCGAGCATTGCGCGCGAGGCGGACGGCGGCGTCTACCTGCACGCGGGACCGGAGATCGGCGTCGCCAGCACCAAGGCGTTCACCAACCAGGTCGCCGTGCTCGCGATGCTGGCGCTCTATTTCGGCCGCATGCGCCACCTCTCGGCCTTGCAAGGCGCGCGCATGATCCGCGAATTGCGCGCCATCCCCGACGCGGTGCGGCGGACGCTGTCCTGTCACGACACGGTAAAAGGGATCGCCGAGCGCTACTGTCACGTCAGCAACTTCCTGTACCTCGGTCGGCAGTACCACTACCCCGTCGCCCTGGAAGGGGCGTTGAAACTGAAGGAAATCTCGTACATCCACGCCGAGGGCTATCCCGCCGCGGAAATGAAGCACGGTCCGATCGCGCTGGTGGATCGCGACACGCCGTCGGTGTTCCTGATGCCGCGCGGCCCAATCTTCGACAAGGTGATGAGCAACCTCGAAGAAGTGAAGGCGCGCGGCGGCCCGGTAATCGCCATCGCCTGCGAGGGCGATGAGGAAGTCGCGGCCCGCGCCGACGAAGTGATTTACGTGCCCGAGGTGCCGGAGTACCTGCAACCACTGGTCTCGGTCGTGCCGCTGCAATTGCTCGCGTATCACATCGCGGTGCTGCGCGGCTGCGACGTGGACAAGCCGCGCAACCTCGCCAAGAGCGTCACCGTGGAATAAGACAAGATTCACCACAAAGGCACGAAGGACACAAAGAAAGACAAAAGATAAGAAGACGGAAGCAGAACCGCGGGCCGGTTGCCTTCTTTCTCCTTAACTTTTGTCTTCCTTTGTGTCCTTTGTGCCTTTGTGGTGAAAAGTAGATGACCGAGCCGACGCGAAGCAACTGGACGGCCCTGACCGATCCCCAGCTGCTCGCTCAGTGTGAAGTGGACACGTATCGCGCCAGCGGCCCCGGCGGACAGAAACGCAACAAGACCAGCTCGGCGGTGCGGCTGCGTCATTTGCCGAGCGGCCTGATCGTCATCGCCGAGGAGAGTCGGTCGCAACACGAAAATCGAGCGCGGGCGTTGCGACGAATGCGGCAGGCGCTCTATCTCAAACTACGCGAACCGATTGCCGTGGAAGCGCTGTTACCGGAAGGGCTGACGGCGCGGCCGGACTTCGGGCCAGCCCGCGACAAGGAAGGCCGCTTGCACCTGGGCCGCAAGGATCCGCGCTTCTGGCCGGCCGTGGGCGTGGTGCTGGACGTGTTGATCGCGGTCGAAGCGCGAGCCGCGGACGCCGCGGCAGCGCTCGGTACGACGACCGCGAATCTGATCGACTTTTTGCGCGTGGACGACAAGGTCTGGCAGGAGGCCAACCAACTACGGCAGCACTTCGGCCACGGCCTGCTGCGCTGACCCGAGACCGCGACGACGGAGGACCAGCACCACATGTCCGCGCCGAACGGATTCTCCTGGGTGGAAAAGCCTCTGTTAGCGGCCCTCGCCCGGCCGTCGTCTCCCGAAGACCTGGCCTGGCTCAAGCAGCAGGGCATCGAGGTACTGGTGTCCCTCACCGAAGACCGGTTGCGCCGCGACTGGGCCGAGAACGCGGGTCTGCTCGTCTTTCACGAACCACTCGAAGACATGGAGGCGCCGTCGCAGGACGCGCTCGACCGCGTGGTATCGGCTCTCCAGCGCGCGACGCAACAAAAGATGCCGGCAGCGATTCACTGCGAAGCCGGCCAGGGTCGCACGGGCGTGGTGCTGGCAGCTTTTTTCGTGGCCAAGGGTTTCACGGCGCAGAACGCCATGGGCCACGTGCGCCGACTGCGCCCCGGATCGATCGAGACGGACGAGCAGGCCGAGGCCGTCGAATTGTTCGCCCGCCGCCGCCGTCAGGGTGCGTCGGGTGAGAGGAAACCATGACGAGGACGGGACGCATGGAGTTTCACGAAGGTCCGATTCGCGACGTGATCTGGAAGCCGCTGTCGAAGTATCACGACGACCGCGGCTGGCTGTGCGAGATGTTCCGCCACGACGAAATTCCGGCCGAGTTCCATCCCGTGATGGCCTATATCTCGATGACCCTGCCGGGCGTGGCCCGCGGTCCGCACGAACACGTCGATCAGGCCGATTGCTTCTGTTTTCTCGGCCCGTCGAACTTCAAAGTCTACCTGTGGGACTCGCGTCGCGACTCGGCCACCTTCGGAGCGCGGCAGATAGAAGTGGTGGGCATCGACAAGCCGATGCTCCTCATCGTGCCGGCCGGCGTGGTCCACGCTTACAAAAACGTCGGCGCGGAACCCGGCATTGTGTTCAACTGCCCGAACCGCCTGTATCGCGGAGTGGGCAAGAAGGAGCCGGTCGACGAGATTCGGCACGAAGAGAAAGAGGGTAGCGTGTATCGGTTGGAATGAATCGAGAAACGAATGACGAGCCGCGAGCCGCCGGGGGGGGTGGGGGGGACCCTCCCCGACCGGGGCGGGGCGGGGTGTTTGTTAG
>JBBQPD010000711.1:0-4037 GCA_038331535.1 Gemmatales bacterium
TTTCCACAAATTCTATTCACTCCCTTGTGGCGTTTTCGCGCCCCCCCCCTAACCCCCCCACCCCGCGGCCAGAGGAGGTTGCCGTTATGGCGAACGAGATGATGGACATGGAGCAGTTGGCGGCCTACCTGCGGCGCGACGTGCGCGAGGTAGGCAAGCTGGCAAATCGCGGCCATTTGCCCGGTCACAAGGTCGGCGGAGAATGGCGCTTCGCGCGCGCCGAAATCAACTACTGGATCGAAACGCAACTGCACGGCTACAACGAGGATCAACTGTCGGCGCTGGAAACACATGGCGAAAGCCCTCTGCTATTGGCCGAATTACTGTCGGAAGTCAGCGTGGCGGTGCCCATGCCGGCAAACACGAAGGCATCGGTACTGCGCCAGTTGGTAACGCTGGCCGAGCAATCGTGGCAAGTCTATGACGCTCCGGCCATCCTCGAAGCGATCCGCACGCGCGAGGAACTGGGCAGCACGGCACTCCCGAATGGCGTGGCGATCCCGCACCCGCGCCGTCCGCTGCCGGCCGCGCTGGGTGACTCGGTGATGGCCTATGGACGGACGACAACCGGCATCCCTTTCGGCGGTGAGCGCGGAGCGCTGACCGACATCTTCTTCCTCGTCTGTTGCCGCGACGACGCGACGCACTTGCAAGTCCTGGCCCGGCTGACACGGCTGTTGCAACGGGAGGGATTCCTCGACCAATTGCGCGCCGCCGGAACGCCGGCGGAGACGCTGGAAGTCATCGCGGCCGCGGAGCTGGAACTTGGACAGGTGTAAGTGGGGAGGAGGTCGATGCGATGTCTGCACTGACTATAACGGCGACCCCGACGCCCGTCGCGGTGACGCCGCCGGCGCTGCCGCCAGCCCAGACGGCGCCGCAATTGTACCGGCTGAGTGTGGCCCAGTACCACGAGATGGGGCGCCTCGCGATTCTCACGGAGAATGATCGCGTCGAACTGCTTGAGGGCCTGCTGGTCGAGAAAATGACCATCTATCCACCGCATCGCTGGTCGGTTCGCAAGCTCTACAAGGCGCTGGGTCGAACGGTTCCGCCAGGATGGTTTGAGGACTCGCAACAGCCGATCACCCTCGACGACAGTGAACCCGAACCCGATGGCATGGTTATTCGAGGTGATCCGGATCAGTATTCGGGCCGCCATCCCGGCCCCGAGGAGGTCGGTCTTGTAGCAGAGGTGGCCGATTCCTCTCTCGACGAAGATCGGGGCCGGACGAAACGAATCTTTGCCCGAGCAAATATTCCGGTGTACTGGATCGTTAATCTCGTCGATCGCCAGGTCGAAGTTTACACCCATCCCAGCGGACCGGCGGATGATCCCGACTATCGTCAGCGCCAGGATTTCGGCCCGGCGGACACGGTACCGCTCATTCTGGACGGTCAAGAAGTCGCCCGCATCCCCGTTAGCGAATTACTGCCCTGAGGCGCCTTTCTTGACGTGGCCGGTCGATCCCCTCACAATCCCGGCGCTGCGATGACTGATCCCATCTATTACCTGATTGCCGCCCTGCACCAATCACCTTGCAAGTATGTCGCCGCGATAACCGGCGGCGGGTCGGGTCTCGCCGAACGGTTACTGTCCGTGCCCGGCGGTTCGCGAACTGTCCTGGAAATCGTCGTGCCCTACGGCGAAGCCGCCCTCATCGATTTCCTCGCCGCGCGGCCCGAGTCATTCTGTTCGGCCGCCGCCAGCCGCGACCTGGCTCGCCGCGCCTGCGAACGCGCCCGCCGGCTGGCTCCCGGTTGTGACGTCCTCGGCCTCGGCTGCACCGCCAGCCTGGTATCCGACCGGCCCAAGCATGGCGAACACCGCTGTCACGTATCGATTCACACGTCGTGCCGGACTCAGACTTGGAGCTTGACGCTCACCAAGGAAGCCCGCAGCCGTGCGGAGGAAGAGGCCATCGTTGAGCTGCTGGCCCTCAACGTCCTGGCTACGGGTCTGGGGGTCGAGAAGTCTATTCCCGTTCCTCTACAGCCGGGCGAGGATATCGTGACAGAGACTTTGGCAACGGAAGACCCGCTCACGGCATTCCTGAATGGCCGCGGCGCCATTCTCCTCGTCGAGCCAGGAGGTCGAATGCGCACCGTTGCCGCGCCGTCGAAGTTGGTGCTGCCGGGTTCGTTCAACCCTTTGCACAAAGCGCACCTCGAACTTGCGCGGACGGCGGCATCAATGGAAAATAACGAAGCCGCGTTCGAGCTGTCGATGGTAAATGTCGAAAAGCCCTGTCTTTCCGGCGAGGAAGTGCGCCGCCGGTTGGCTCAGTTCGCGTGGTGCGCTCCGGTCTGGCTGACGCGAGCGCCGACCTTCGTCGAAAAGGCTCGCCTCTTTCCCGGCGCCGCCCTCGTCGTCGGCGCCGACACCGCGGCCCGGATTGTCGATCTGCGCTTCTATCAGGAGAGCACGGAAAAAATGGGCGCCGCCTTCACCGAGTTTCGCGCGCTCGGATGTCGCCTTCTCGTCGCGGGTAGGGTCGATGCATCGGGAATGTATGTCGGTCTGGCCGATCTCGCAATCCCGGAGCATTACCGCGACTTGTTTCAGGCGGTGCCGTTTCGCCGCGATCTCTCCTCCACGATGTTGCGGCAGCAAGCTGAGAAGTGATGGAGTTCCGCCGGGGGAACGCGCGAAACGTAAACAGGATCGGTCTTAGTTTTTCTTCAGGTTCCAACACACCAGCTGTTTGCTGTCGCGCGCGTACAACCGGCCGTTGGCCAGCGCGGGGTGAGCGCGGCATGGGCCGGTCAGCAGTGACGCGCGCGCCCGCTCTCGATACTTCTCCGCGTTCGCCTCCGCCAGGATCAGGTCGCCGGTTTCGGCCAGGATGATGAGCTGCCCGTCAGCCAGGATCATCGAAGCGCAGCCGAAGCGCTCCTGCGACCAGCGGACCTTCCCCGTCCTGGCGTCGATGCAGCGCAATTGGGCGTCGCCGCCCTCCTGTCGGCCGTCGATGCCGTAGAGAGAGCCGTCTTGATACACCGGTGTGTCGTAATGGCACGACAGGACGTCGTCGCCCGACCACACTTCTTCGACGCCGTCTTTCTTCAACTTCAAGAGCACCGCCCCCGTGTTGTAACTGGACGTGAGGAAGACCTGGTCTCCGATCACCAGCGGCGTCGCGGCGTTCACAGAGGCTTCCATCCGCGACCGCCAGCGCTTCGAGAAACGCTCCGCGCCGTTAGCCGGATCGAGCGACACCAGGCCTTCGCGCGTGAAGAACAGCAGGTGGCGCACGCCGTCGATGGCCGCGACGACTGGTGAGGCATAGCTAGCATCGTGGTTCGTCGCCTTCCACACTTCCTTGCCGGTGTTCTTGTCGAAGGCGATGATACCGGCGCCGACCGCGCCGACATTCAGCACGAGCAGGTCTCCTTCGATAATCGGCGAACTACCGACGCCGAAGAAATTCCGACGCATCTTGTACGCGCGCGGGAGATCCTGTCGCCAAAGTTCTTTGCCTTCGTCGAGGCTCAGACACTGAAGCAAACCACCGGCGCCGAGCGTGTACACCTTGCCGCTCGCGATAACGGGGGTCGAGCGCGGGCCATTGCCTTTGCCGTAGGGATCCTCGTAGCCGCAGGCATACGCGTGCTTCCACTGGAGTTTGCCGGTGGCCGCGTCGAGGCACTCAACCACTTCTTCCTTCTCGACGCGATGGAAGAGAATCAGCTTGCCGCCGGAGACGACGGGCCCGCTGAAACCCTCGCCGACGTCGCGCCGCCAGACGACCGGCGGCCCATCCTTCGGCCACGTCGTTACCAGCCCCTTCTCCGTGGAAGTCGAGTCGCGCTTGGGTCCGAGGAACTGCGGCCAATCCCCTGCCCGGAGAAAAGAGCCACCGATGAACACAGTTGAACACAGATAAAGAAAAAATCGATGGTGCGACATGTGTTTGATCTCGCGTCGAGTGAAGTCAGAGCCGCGCACGAAGTAAGCGGGCCTTGTCAGGAGCCGCGCACGAAGTAAGCGGGCCTTGTCAGGAGCCGCGCACGAAGTAAGCGGGCCTTGTCAGGAG
>JBBQPD010000712.1:0-4034 GCA_038331535.1 Gemmatales bacterium
GTCCTGCTTGGCCGGCTCGGCTGCGCGGCGCTCGATGCCGTTGTGCATCAAGCGCAGGCTCTCGGGCCGGATGCCGCCGCCCTGATCGACGGCCTCGATTTCGATATCGACTTCAAGCTGCTCCACCGCCCCCGCCTCACGAGGAGAGAGGAAGCGAACCGTCGGCGGTTTGCGCTCGGCGGGACGAAGCGTCGGGTGGTCGGCGGGGCGCGACACCGTCGGTCCGACTGGAGGAGCCGCTCCCGGCCGCGTCAGCAGCGCGAGGAGCCCGGAACGGGCGTAGTCTTTCTCGAACCGGTCGATCGGCAGCGCGTCGGGCGACCCCGCGAGGCGCAGCGACACCTTCTGCTTGCCGGCCGGCGAGCCGTCGAAGCGTCCGTCCGGCGTCACGACCAACCACTCGCGGCCTCGCTCAAGATTGATGAGCCGGGCGACTTCCGCGCCGGATTCCGCATCCCAGAGACGAGCCGTCCCGTCGCGCGACGCGGTCAACAAGTGTTTTCCGTCCGGACTGTAAGCGGTCGCGAAGACACAGGATTGATGCGCCGTCATCTTGTGAAGCGCGCTGCCCGCATCGACGTCCCACAGGACGGCGACGTTGGCACAGTAGCTCGTGAACACCTTGCTGCCGTCCGGACTGAAGGCGGCTCCAACGGACACGGCGTACTCGGGACGGCCTTTCATCGTCGAGAGCCGGCGCCCGGTTTCCACTTCCCAGACAATCGTTTGCAGGTCGCTGCCGTTGGTGACCATGCGCCGTCCATCCGGGCTGAAGGCCACGCCGCTCACCGAGCCTTTATGAGCGCTCAGCGTCTGGATGTTGTCGCCGCTGCGAACGTCCCACAGAATGGCATTCCCATCGCGCGCGCCGGTGAGAGCATAGCGCCCGTCCGGACTGAGCGCGACGTTTTGCAGTCTCTCCGAATGCCCGCGCAAAACGCGGAGTTGTTCGCCGCTGTCAACGTCCCAGAGAATGGCTGTCTTGTCCACGGAACCCGTCAGGGCCGTGCGGCCGTTCCCGGACAGGGCCACGTCGATTACTTCCGCCGTGTGCCCGCGCAGCCGGTATTTCGGTTCGCCCTTGGTCCTGTCCCAGATGATGACCTCGCCGCTTTTCGAGCCAGTGATGACGATCTTGCCGTCATTACTGATGCGCCCGCAACACGACGCGCCGTCGTGGCCGTCGAGCAATTGAACGGGTTGCCCGCGCGTCACATCCCAGATAGTAGCCGTGCCGTCTTCGGAGGCCGTGAGGATTTCACGACCCTCGGACCCGAACGAGACGGAATTGACTGCCGACGCATTGCCGCGCAAACGGTGGACCTGCTTGCCCGCGCGCGCGTCCCAGACAATCGCCGACAAATCGGTGGAGACGCTGACCAGCCGATCGCCGTCCGCGTTGAAGGCGGCGGCGTGGACTTCCGCGGTGTGTCCCGTGCAGACGTGCAGTTCTTCACCGCTTTCGAGGTTCCAGAGGCGAACCGTTTTGTCGGCCGACCCGGTGGCGACGCGCTTGCCGTCCGCGCTGACCGCGAGCGCGCCGACGGCGGCCGTATGCCCCTTGAAACCGCGAACGTAGGTTCCCGCGACGGGATCCCATAGGTGAGCGGTCTTCCCCGTTGTGGTCGTCATGAAGAGCGAGCCGCCGGGGACGAAAGCGACCGCCGTCACCTCTTCGTAATGCTCGAACTGTTTCAGGCGCTCGCCGCTGGCCGCGTCCCAGAGCGATACCATCTTGTCCGCCGAGCCGGTCAGGATGCGCTTGCCTGTCGCGTCCACGGCGACCGCCGTCACCTCTTTCTCGTGTCCGGCCAGCGCCAAGCGCTTTTCGTGCGTGCGCGCGTCCCAGGCGATCACCTTGCCGTCGTTCGTGGCGGTGACGAACCATTTCCCGTCGGGGCTGAACGCCAGGCCGCGCACCGTCTTCTCGCCGACGAGGAGCGTCTCCAGTCCGGCGGCCGATTCGGCGTCGTAGAGCAGAACTTTGCCGTTGATCGTGCCGGCGGCAACCTGGCGGCCGTCGGGGCTGAACGCCACCGAGTAGACGCTCCCCTGGCCGTGAGTCTGGTAGGTCGCGAGTTGACGGCCGCCGCGGGCATCCCACAGGATGGCTGTCTTGTCGTGACTTCCCGTCAGCACGAATCGGCCGTCGGGGCTGAAGACAACCGACGAGATGCCGAGACTCGTGTGGCCGGTCTGGATCACGATTTCCGGCCGCGCCGCGCCGACCTGCGGCGGTTTCACGTTCTGGGCAAACGCCGGCGCAGGGATCAGGCACAGGGTCGCGAGAATCCCCGTCGCGGCATGGGTCAGGCTCTTGCGCATGCGTATCTCCGCGTTAGATTCTTATCTCTGAGCTTCTCCGCAAGACGCGGAGGAGGTCAACCGAGTTCTGGCTGACAGCTAATAGCTATCAGCTAACAGCTTTCAGCCAGACTGGTTTTGTGTGGTTGCTAACTCGTTGCGGCTTGGCCGCGTTAAGATTTGGCCCAGAACAACTTCCCGCCGCTTGCGGCTTAGCGGTCCGAAGCCGCTAAGCCGCAAGCGGCAAAGGCAGGAAGTTATTGTTGACCAAATCCTTACTTGTCGCCGGGTTGTTTCAACTTCTCTTCATCGACGTAGCGGATTTGCACGACGCCGAGCAGGTCGCCCGGCTTGAAGGCGACCAGCTCGAGTTTGCGCCGATCCTCCGGTCCTTCGCCAACCGCCAGGCGGCCATCGGACTCGCCGTAAAAGGCGAGCGTGATCAGGCCGACCGACGCGCCATACCGCTCTCGTGCCGCGACCGAATCGGCCAGGTCGGTGAACTTGAAGTGACGAAGCCCGGCCCCTACTTCGGTTGCCGGCTTGGCGTCGTCCTTCGGATCGAGGAAGGTCCAGCCGTCGAAGACAAAGGGAAGATCGCGATCCTCCGTGGGATCGAGTAGCCAGGCCCGCGCCTGCCCCAGACGTTCGCGTTTCTGGCCCAGGCTGTTAAACCCGTCCAGTAGTAGCACCATCGAGACGCGCTTGCCGCTCTTATTCCAGACGCGAATCTCGAACAGCTCATCTTTCCGCGCTCCGATGAGCACTTCCTGCCGATCCTTCTCGTCGCCGATCTTGGGCGTCATGTCGGCAGCCAGGAACCGTTTCTTCTCGCGCTGCGTATCTTTCGTAATCTTCGTTTCGCCCTTCTCCGGTCGGACCGACCAGACTTCGACCTTGAACGGGAACTTTTTGTTCAGCAGTGGATGGCCCTGGCGCGTCCGTTCCTCGGCTTGCGTCACGGCCGTCGGCGCGCTCTGCACGCCGGGTTCGCGCTGGCGATTGTCGAAGCTGTGCCCGAGATCGCCGAGGCGGTCCTCGTTAAGCGGCATCACTCCGGAGAACTTGCCGAGCGATTCACCGTCCTTGACGCCGACCAGCTCGCATTCGAGTTTCAGCGTCAGGCCGCGCCGTTTGATGACTCCGGTCAGCACACCGTCGAGGTCGGCGCCTTTCTCGCGCAGCGCCGCCATCGCCTTCGGATCGCCGAGCGCCTGAACGGAGAGATGGGCGGCGGCACTTTTCATGACTTCGGATTCTAACACGATGTAGGACTTGCTCGCCAGTACCTGGAGACGCGCGCGGACTTGCTCGGCACAGTAGGCGGGGAACGCTTCCGGAGCCAGTCCCTCGATTTTGGCGAGCGGGCGCAGGAACTCCAGCACGCCGACACGCTTCAGGCCGCGGTTGCGCACTTCGACGTCGATCAGGTCGGCCAGGCGCTGGCACGCCGATTCCGGCGAATTGGGCCGCAGTTGCAGGATCGGCGTGACCCCTACGACGCCGAAGCCGACTTCGCGCACCGGCGTTTGCAGCGGATGGCCCAGTTGCCGCGCTGTCTTCGGCACCCGGTTGTAGACGTACTCGTACACTTCATCGGCGGTAATCACGCCGTCGCCGTCCTTGTCGGCGGCCCCTTCCAGTCCCTGGCAGAGCCAGTAGGTGAAAATACCCTGCGCGCGCTCTTCCCACTCGAAGCTGCTTTCGCGCTCGCGGCAGCTGGCCAGCAC
>JBBQPD010000713.1:0-4033 GCA_038331535.1 Gemmatales bacterium
CAAGGCGGAGGAACTGGTCTCTCTGAACCCGCACGCCCAGGCGCGCCGCAAGGGCAACGTCGCCGTCATCGCGGCGGGAACCGGTCTCGGCGAGGCGATACTTTACTGGGACGGACAGCGGCATCATCCGCTCGCGTCCGAGGGTGGCCATGTCGATTTCGCCCCGCGCACCGATCTCGAAATTGACCTCTATAAATGGCTGCGGGCGAAGTTCGGCCACGTCAGCTACGAGCGCATTCTGTCCGGGCCGGGCTTCACCAACCTGTTTCAATTCCTGCGCGAGACGGAGAAATACCAGGAAACGCCGGCGCTCACGGACCGTCTCGCGGCCGGCGGCGATGCGAGCGTCGCGGTAACCCAGCTTGGTCTGACCGGCGACGACCCGCTTTGCGTCGCCACGGTCGAATTGTTCTGCTCGCTCTACGGCGCCGAGGCGGCCAATCTGGCGCTGAAGTGCGTCGCCGTCGGCGGAGTCTTCGTGGGCGGCGGCATCGCGCCAAAGATGCTTTCGGCGCTCCAGAAGAATAGAGGATTCCTCGACTCCTTCATCGCCAAGGGCCGATTTTCCGGCCTGCTGCAGTCGCTTCACGTCGATGTCGCGGTCAATCCGCGCGCGCCGCTGATCGGCGCGGCGAATTATGCGGCGCGCATGATGTTGGTTTAGCTGTGGCTCGTAGTACCGCGGCCGAAGAATGGCGGAAATAGAATACAAAAAGGAGCCGCGCACGTAGTAAGCGGTTACGTGGTCCGCTTACTGCGTGCGCGGCTCCTGGGACCATCGTCCCTGCTAAAGAACCATGCTCCTCGGCTACAACACGAACGGTTTCGCCCACCATCGGCTGGAAGACGCGCTGACGATCCTGGCCGAATTAGGGTATCGTAGCGTCGCGCTCACGCTCGATTACCACGCGCTGAATCCCTACGAACCTCACTTCCTCGAACAGCTTCCCATCGTCAGGTCGTTGTTGCGCGATCTCGGTCTACGATCGGTCGTGGAAACAGGGGCGCGCTTCCTCCTCGACCCGCGCCGCAAGCATCAACCGACCTTGCTGAGCGAACCGGTCGATGCGGCCCGTCGCCTCGATTTTCTCTACCGCGCCGTGGACATCGCCGCCGATCTCGGTTCGGACGCGGTCAGCTTCTGGTCGGGCGCGGCGAATGAGGTGAGGGACGAGTCGGTGCTCATGGACCGTCTCGTAGAGAATTGCCGCCAGGTCTGTGTGTACGCCGAGCCGCGCGGCGTGCGTCTGGCATTCGAGCCGGAACCGGGCATGTTCATCGACACGATGTCGCGCTTTACCGAGTTGCATGGCCGCGTCGGCCGTCCGTCGTTCGGACTGACGTTGGATGTCGGCCATCTTCAATGCCTGGGGGAGAATCCGCTGGCCGATCCTATTAAGCGCTGGCGCGACTGGCTCTGGAACGTGCATATCGAGGACATGCGTCGCGGCGTTCACGACCATCTGATGTTCGGCGAAGGGGAGATCGACTTCAACGAAGTGATGGGGGCTTTCACGGAAATTGGCTATGGAGGGGGACTACATGTCGAACTGAGCCGCCACAGTTACAACGCGGTCGAGGTGGCGCGGGCGGCGATCGAGTTCCTGCGCGCGGTCACGGGAGCGGTCGAAACCGCTCCCGAAACAACGCACGGATCAACGACGAATCACCGCCAATAACGACCGCCCCAGCCATTGGAGTAGTAGGCACCATAGTACGGGGTATAACCGTAGTTAGGGGTGTAGCCGTAACTCGGTGCGTAGTAGGAAGGGGCCACATAGCCAGCTCTCACGATCGGGTTGTAGGAGTAGCTGAGACTGGGATCGTAATAGTTGCTGCTATAGGCGGGGGCCGCGATGTAGTTGCTGTAGACCGGGGCAGCGTAGTAACTGCTGTAGACGGGGGCCGCGTAGCCATAGTTGTACGCCGAGTAGGAATAGCCATAATTGTACGGCGCGTAGTAAGCGGTGCGACCCCACGGTCCGGCATCGGCCTTCGACGGGGTCATCAGGGCGCCGGCCACGACCGCAACGCCCACCAGGGACAGGATTACTTTTCGCATGACATGCTCCTTATTGGTCTCTTTCCCGAGTCCGGAGCGCCAGAGCGCGCCACGGCATTCCTGGTTGGATCAAGAGCAAATAAGATGCCGGAGGTGAAGAGATCACAATGATGTGCTTTTGCTTAATGAACTAATGTTCACATAAAAATGGCCGCATCTGGTATCAAGAGTCAGCTTTTGGTTTTCGTCGCTGTGGATCAATCGGCCGCGACGGTCCGAGCCATGCCCGCGCGATGGCGCGCAGATACCAGCTAAGATAGTGCGGCATCCATGCCCAAAGTCGAAAGCGCGACTCACCGGCGGTGCGGTCGCGCCAGGTCGTCGGCACCTCGGTCAGTTTCCAGCCGCGCCAGTGGGCTTTGAGGGTCAACTCCATCGCGACGGCGAAGCTCACTTCCCCTTCGATGGGAATCTGCTCGATCACGCGCCGGCTGTAGGCCCGGAAATTGTTGGTCGCATCGTGGACGGGCAGACCCGCGAGGTAGTGCAGTGACACGCCCGCCAGGCGCGACAGGAAGCGCTTGAGCAGCGGTCCGCCCTCTTGCCGGCCGCCGCGAACGTAACGCGAGCCGGCCACGACGTCCGCCCCGCCGCGCACCAGGCGGGCCATCGTTTCGACCGCCTGCGGCTCGTCCGAACGGTCGGCCATCATCACAATGACGACATCGCCCTGCGCCGCCTGGAAGCCCGCTTTCAGGGCATTGAGGACGCCGCGCCCGAGTGTGTTATGGATGAGACGCACGTTCTTTGCCGGAGGCTGCATCGCCGCCACCGCAGGAAGCGTGCTGTCTTCGGGGAAGTCATAGACGAGAAGGATTTCGTGCGCTTCGTGCACGCCCGCCTCCACGTCGTGCAGGAACGGCCGGATATTGTCGGCTTCATTGAAGACAGGAACGACAAGAGAAATCATCAATGCTGCGCGTCCGCATAGCCGCTTGCGGCTTAGCGAGTGCCCGCTAAGCCGCAAGCGGCGTCTCAGATATTGCCAAACTCCACCTGCTGCCGCACCCAGGGAATGACGGCGTCCAGCGTCTCGCTCAGCGGAGTTGCCGCACGGAAACCGAGCATCCTCTCGGCCTTCCGCACGTCCGGAACTCGCTTCTGCACGTCGTAAGCGTAGGGTTTGTCGCAGACATGACGGAACGGCACTCCGGGTCGCAGCTTTGCCCAGATCAGCGCGGCCAGTTGCAGCACCGTCGTCGATTCGGCCGTGCTCAGGTTGAAATCCTCGTTCATCGCCGCGGGATGTTCGACGCACAGGCGGAGGCCGCGGGCCAGGTCGGCGCCGTAGGTGTAGTGCCGCACCTGGTTGCCGTCGCCGAGCAGGTGCAGGGGATCCTGTCCCTTCAGGACTTTTTGAATCAGGTCGGGCACGACATGGCTCATCGCCAGTTTGACGTTGCCGCTCATTATCTCATGTTCGCACAACGCCCGACGTTCGCCGACGCCGACGCAATTGAACGGCCGGGCGATGGTGTAGGGGAGCTGGTACTGCTCCCACGCGCCCTGGGCGTAATACTCGGTCGCCAGCTTTTGAAAGCCGTAGGTCGAAGCGGGTGGCGGACAGCGGCGCTGCTCCCCTTCCGGCGTCGGCCACACGGTCGCGTTCTCGTAAACCATCGACGAGCTGATGACGGTGATCTTCTTCAGCGTCCCGCGCTTGTGGGCCGCGACGGCGGCGTCGAAGACCGCGCCGGTGATGCGCTCATTTTCAGCCAGGAGATCGTAGGCGAATTCGTGGAAGTAGCTGATGCCCCCGATGCGAGCCGCGCCGGCAACGACGTGATCCGCGTCGCGCAGTAGGTCTTCGAGGAGAGCCACGTCCTTGGCGTCGCCGGTGACGAAGCGATAGGCGGGATTGCCGAGCGTGCTTTGACGGACCTTGCCATACTTGGAGAAGTTGTCGAGGCCGATGACTTCGTGGCCGGCATGCAGCAACTCTTCCACGAGGTAGCCGCCGATGAAGCCGGC
>JBBQPD010000714.1:0-4021 GCA_038331535.1 Gemmatales bacterium
GAGCATCGGGCCGAGCACGAGAAACGCGAGCTTCGGCGCCGGCCCTAGCTGAGTGAAGGTGAAGGCGACGAAGGCGTCGGCCTCGCTGCACAGCGTCACGAGGAAGGCCAGACCCATCATCGAGCCGATGGCGAGCGGGGCGTTGTCGCGCACCGTGGCCTGGCCGATCTGCCAGAAGTCCAGCCCTTCGCGAATGCCTGCCGCCAGTAGCCCACCGACGACCAGATAAAACGTGATGTCGAGAATGTCGTGGACGGCCGTCTCGGTGATGTTGCTCAGGCGCTGGTACAGCGGCCGCGACTCCGCCTGCAAATCCTCCGGCTCGACACCCGGCAGACCACTCTGCTGAAACGACTTGGTCAACAGCGAATTGCCGCGCCGGCGATACTGCCATTCGACGAGCGCCGCCGCCCCGATGGCGACGAGGAAGCCCATGCCCGCCCGCATGCCGACCATCCAACCCGCCGTCATGTGAAAGATGGTCTGTCCCTCCACCGTATCGACCGCTCGTTGGTTGTAGAAGGCGACGTAGGTGGTGAGCAAGACGACGACGTTGATGATCGGCCCGGCGAGGATATAGGCAGTGCAACAGCTAAGCGGCATGCCCTTGCGGTGCAGTCGGCGCATGACGGTGATGATGCCGCACTCGCACATGGGCAGGATGAGGCCGAGCACGCCACTCATGACGATGGCCAGCCCGCGACGCCGTGAAAGCGTTTGCAGGACGCTGTCCGTGGTGCTCTGGGCCTGATGCATGGCGAAGCCGGAAGCGATCGCGAAGACGGCGGCGATGCCCAGGTTGGCGAGGAGGGGCAGGGGGGAGACGGCGAGAATCAGGATCACCAGCCCAAGCGGCACCATGAAGACCGGCGAGCGGCGCGTCGGCAGTTCTTGCACGACGCCGGCGAGGAGGGAACCGAGGATGACCCAGGGCAGCGCCTCATAGAGGATGCCGCTGAAGCGAACGATGACGTTGCTGATAAAGAGACTGACGGTTTCCGTTTCGTTTGAATACACGGGTCACGGTCTCGGAGGGTCGCGGCGCGGCGCTACAAGGATGGTACGCGAGCGGACCCCGCCGGGTTCGCTTCAAGATCATGCGGAGAATGTTATTGTCGGCCGATTGCGACCGATTTACAAGGCGGCGTCGAGTCAGTCGCGGTCCATTTCGCTCGCCGCCTGCAGCGGCGCTACGGAGCGACGGCGGATCGCGGGGCCGACAACCATGGACAACAGGAATACCGCCACGCTGAGCAGGACGATGGTGCCCGAGATACCGATGTCTTCGCGCGTGTGAATGCTCATCTCCCAGCTCAACACGATGCCGACGACGGACACAAAGAGGCACAGTCCGACGGTAAACCAGAACAGTTGGCGCATGTTGCGGCTGACGTTCATGGCCGTGGCCGCCGGCACGATCAACAGAGCGTTGATGAGCAGCACGCCTACCGAGCGCAGACACAAGTTGATGACGACGGCAACCAGGGCAACGAACAGGTAATTGGCGAGTCGAACGGGCACGCGGCGCGACAGCGCGAGGCTGTTGTTAAAGCTGCCGAGGAGCAGGTAGTTATAGCCCCAGGCGAGGAGGGCGAGCGTGACCAGAGTCAGGACGGCGAGGGCGAGCAGGTCGCCGGAAGTGGCTGTCAAAGGATTACCGAAGAGGAAGTCTTCGAGGTTGAATAAACTACGCCGTTTGATCAGGTTTCGCAGCATGGCGTACAGCCCAATTCCACCGGCGAAGAAAACGCCGATGACGGTGTCGCTCGCCAGGCCGGTGCGCTGGCGCACGGCGACGATGCCCAGACCGACGAGAATGCCGAAGCCGGTCATGAGGGGAGTGACCCAGTCCCAGAACTGGGAGGCTGGCCAGTGGGGGGCTATGAGATTGTCGAAGACAAGAAAACCGACGCAGACGCCGGCGAAGGCGCAGTGCGCCAACGTGTCGCTGAAAAAGGCCATACGCCCGCCGACAACGAGAGACCCGACGGCGGCGCAACAGATGCCGACGAGCAGGATCGCGATCAGGGCGCGCACTTGGTAGTTGAGGTTGAAGAAGCTGTTGTCGGGAAACAGCCGCGTGAAGGCGTTGATGCCCTGTTCCAGCCACTCGGCTGGGGCATTGGCGAAAACGGAGCAGGGCAGGGCGGAGGAGAAGAGCCAGTCGGGAGACACACGCAACCTCTTCGTAGGTCGGGCCAGAATTTGGATCGCAAAATCATCGTAGGGAGGATCAAGAGACTCAGCCACGGCCAGAAAGTCCAGCCGACTTCTCCTCTCCCGCCAGCTTTTTCAAAACGCGGGCCATCAACGTCGTCGCCTCTCGCGCTTCGCTCTCCGAGATTATCAGCGGCGGGGCGATGCGCACCACCTTCTTCGCCAGCGGTCCGAGCAGGTGAATGCCGTCGTTGCCTTCGCCGCGATAGCACGCCAGGACCAGGGCGTTCGCCCACTCGACCGCCGTCTTGCCGGCGTGGTCGCGCGTCTCGGCGCCCCACACCATGCCGCCCTTCTCTCCGCGCACGGCTGCAATGAACGGCAGTTCCTTGAGCCGTACCAGCCCGTCCTCAAGGATCGCCGACACCATGCGCGTGTGACCGATTATGTCGCGCGCGGCGAACTCCTCCAGCGTGGCGAGGACCGCGGCACAGCAGATCGGGTTGGCGCTCCAGGTGTCGGAGCCTTCGCCGTAGTCGAGCGCTCCCAACACGTCCGAGCGACCGACCGCCGCCGCGACCGGCACGCCATTGCCGAGTCCCTTGCCGAGGACGACGAGGTCCGGTTCCAGGCCATACGTCTCGTAGGCGAACAGGTCGCCGGTACGGCCGAAATTCGACTGCACCTCATCGAGGATGAAGACGAGATCGTTCTCACGGCAGAAGGCTTGTAACCCTTGCAAATATGCTTTCGGCGGATGGTACGAGCCGCCGCCGCCGAGGTACGGCTCCGTGATGAGGACGCCGAGCTTGCGGCCAAACTGATGGAGCAGGGCGTCCAGCTCGCGGCGATAAGGGGCGAAATCGAACGGCCGATCGCGCAGTGACACGTCGGCGCACTCGGCCGTCGGAAATGAGATAAAGCGCACGCGCGGGTCGCGGTCGCGATCGGTCTCGCTGCCGGTGACGGCACCCGCCAGCCCTTTCTTGCCGTGAAAACCGAAACGCGTGGCGACGATCAGGTCGCGCGTGCGGTCGAAGGCGAGGGCGGCCCACAGCGCCTTCTGAATCGCCTCCGAACCGGACGCGGCCCACATCACCTGTTGCAGGCGTTTGCCTCCGGGCCGACCTTGCAGCACGGCGAGGAGGCGTTTCGTCGCTTCGATTTCGACTGGCGTGACAGCGTTGTAGGCGGTCATCGGCAGGGCAGGGGGGTAGCCGTTTTCCGTCGAACTGTCCGCGTTCGTCCACCCCATGTGTGACGTGAACCGGCGCATCCACGCGCGCGGATTATGGCCGAGGTTGCTGACGAGGACGCCGGAGGTGAAGTCGTAGAGTCGCCGGCCTTCCGGTGTCCAGTGAAAGACGCCGGCGCTGAGCGCGAGCACGGCCTGCGTCGGCGTGAAGGTGCGCAGGGAACGCGGTTGGATGCTGGTAAGTTCGTCGCGGATGGCGTTGGAGCGCGGTTCGTCGGGGTGGTGAAGAGAGGTGGTCATGAGAGTGGAAAGCTCCGAATGGCGGCGAGCCTTGTGTGGTCGTTGTCCAGTGAACGGTCGCGAAACGAACGAGGGCGGCTACAGCAGACGAAGATACCGCGCCATCATGGTTTTCGCCAGCTAACGCCCCGCTGTAAACGACGGGTCGATTACCGCTACGCGACAACCCCCCGCGAACGGGAGTCGGCGACTGATGCTTTGGGCCGGTTCACACCCCGCCCTGAAGGACTGTCTATTACCAACAAGTCCACAAGGCGAAGTGGCGTAAGTGGTTATGACACGACAATTTGACAGTGTTCTTTTGGACACCGTCGCCATAACCTCTTACGTTTCGGCCCTTTACAATAGGGCTACTTCGGGGTGGGCGAC
>JBBQPD010000715.1:0-4018 GCA_038331535.1 Gemmatales bacterium
AGGCGGCGCTCTTCCAGGCTTTGCGCGTCGTGGGTGTGAAAGACGGTCACGGCGATCCCGCGCTGGTGAACGCGCTGGCCGACAAGGAACCGCTCTGCCGCGCCGCCGCCGCTCATGTTCTCGGCCGCGCCGATCCGGATCAGCGCGCGGCCGTGCGCAAACTTCTTGCGGACACAGACGCGCGCGTTCGCTTCGCGGCCGCCGACGCCCTGGTGCGCACCGGCGAGAAAGAGGCGCTGCCGGTGTTGATCTCCCTGTTGGGCGAAGGACCCATGCCGCTTGGCTGGCGGGCACAAGCGGTTCTTCTTCGCGTAGCCGGGGACAAATCTCCCGCGCTGGCGCTGGAGTCCGAAGCCACGGACGCGCGGGCCAAGGTTGTCGCGGGATGGCGAGAGTGGTGGAAGGAGGCGGGCCTGAAAACCGATCTGGCGAAGATCAACCTCGACGACGTGTTGCAAGGGATCAACATTCTCTGCGAAGTGCAGTTCGAGAAGAATACCGGCCGCGTCTGGGCGTGTCGCGCCGACGGCAAAATGATCTGGCAGATCAAGGACGTTGACGCCCCGGCCGATGTACAACTGCTGCCGGGCGGGCGGGCCCTCATCGCGGAATACCAGGCGATGCGGGTGACCGAGCGCGACCGCGACGGCAAGATCCTGTGGAAGCGACAGTTCGACCGCTTCCCGACGAGCTGCCGCCGCCTGCCCAACGGCAACACGTTCATCGCCACCTACGGCGAGCTTACCGAGTTGACCCCAGACGGCAAAGCGGTGTATTCCTACAAGAACCCTGCCTACGGCGAGATATTCCGAGCGCATCGCCTGGCGAACGGCCATCTGCTCTTCGTCTGCGGCAGCGGCAGGATCGTGGAGTTGGACGCGCAGGGGAAGCAACTGCGGGAGATCAAGGTGCCCCTCGCCGCTTCGGTCTGGTCCGGCCTTGAGCCGCTGCCGGGAGACCGCTTCCTTCTCGCCTTGCACGACGCCGGCAAGGTGATCGAAATTGACGCAAGCGGGAAAATCCTGTGGGAGTGCAAGGCGCCGAAAGCGACGTCCGCGATCCGCTTACCCAACGGCAATACGCTGGTCACGTGCCTGGATGACTGTGCCGTGCTGGAGATCGACCGCGCCGGCAAAGAAGTGTGGAAGATGAAACTCGACGGCAAGGCCTTTCGCGCCTTGCGGTATTAACGACAAATCTGTTTAGCCGCGAGCGCTGAGTTGCCCAGCGCTCGCGACTAATCGTAGACCTACGCCAAAACAGATCGCACCACCTCGCCCGCCACGTCGGTCAGGCGAAACTGCCGGCCGTTGTAGCGGTACGTCAGCTTCGTGTGGTCGAAGCCGAGCAGGTGCAGGATGGTCGCGTGCAGGTCGTTGACCGAGACGCGATCGACCACCGCTTTGTGACCGATCTCGTCCGTCTCGCCGTGGTGGACGCCGCCCTTGACGCCGCCGCCGGCCATCCAGTAGGTGAAGGCGTGCGGGTTGTGGTCGCGGCCCGTCTGCTGGCCGTTCTTGGAGCGCTGGGCTACCGGCAAGCGCCCGAACTCGCCGCCCCAGATAACCAGCGTCTCATCCAGCAGGCCGCGCGCCTTCAGGTCCGTCAGCAGACCGCCGATAGGCGTGTCCGTCTCGCCCGCGAACTGGCGGTGGTTAGCGGCGATGTCGGCATGGCCATCCCAGCTCCGCTCGTTCTCCATGCCGCCCGAATAAATCTGCACGAAGCGAACGCCGCGCTCGACCAGACGCCGGGCCATCAAACACTGCTTGGCAAAGTGGGCACAGCGCTTGTCGTCGATGCCGTAGAGCTTGCGAATCGACTCCGGCTCGCGCTGCACGTCGAGCGCCTCAGGAGCCGCCATCTGCATCCGATAGGCGAGTTCATAGCTCTCGATACGGGCGGTCAGCTCGGCGTCGGCCTCGCGCTGCTGCTGGTGTTGCTGGTTGAGCCGGCGCATCAGGTCGAGCTGGCGGCGCTGTTGGGCATCGCCGACTTCGGCGGGGCGGTCGAGGTTGTCGATGGGCGAGCCTTGCGCATTGAGGGCGGTGCCCTGGTAGATGCCGGGGAGGAACCCGGCGCCCCAGTTCGAGGCGTTGCCTTTCGGCAGACCGCGTCCCAGGGTGTCGTACATGGCGACGAACGACGGCAGGTTTTGACTCTCGCTGCCCAGGCCGTAGGTCACCCACGAGCCGACGCAGGGGAAGCCCATACGGCTCATGCCGGTGTTGATCTGAAACAAGGCCGGTGAGTGATTGTTCGTCTCGGTGAAGCACGAGTGCAGAAACGCCATGTCATCGACGTGCTTGGCGATGTTCGGAAAGATCTCCGGCACCCACGTTCCCGACTGGCCGTGCCGCTCCCATTTGAACGGCGACTTCATCAACGGCCCGACCTGATCGACGAAGAAGCCGGTCTTGTTGTCGAAGCCCTTTAGCTCCTGGCCGTCGCGCTTGAGTAGCTCCGGCTTGTAGTCCCAGGTATCGACCTGGCTGGGGCCGCCGTTCATGAACAGCCAGATGACGCGCTTCGCCCTGGCCGCGAAGTGCGCCGGCCGCGGCGCCAGTGGGTGCAGCAGCGCAGGCGCATCCGCCGCGCGGAGCAGACCCTTGTCGCCGAGCAAACTGGCGAGCGCCAGCAGGCCGCAACCGTTGCCGGCGCGGCGCAGAAACGCGCGGCGCGAGGGGATGGACGGCGAGGCGAAGTAATGCGGTTCGTTCATCGAAAAGACCTCTCGTATTTGCCGCTTGCGGCTTAGCGGGCGCGATAACCGGCGTTTCGCAATATCTCTTCACACCAGGCGAGTTCTTCGGGCGTCAGGCGCCCCGGCGGCGGTTCCTCATAACGGAGAAACTCAGGGTATGGCCCCTCTTCCCAGCAACGATTGAACGCGGCCTGCAGGTCGAGGGTAATGTCGGGATCACCTTCGCCGAGGGGAATCGCAATACGCGGCAAGCGACCACTCAGCTGAACGGAGTAGATTTCCTGTCGTGCGGTTTTCCTGCGGGTAACGCCAACGAGGTAATGCCAGGGGCGCAGTTCGTCTAGATGGGCGAACGACACCCGCATCGTCGGTTCCCCGGCGCGCAACAAATCGATCTCCACGAGATTCGCTCCGCTGTCCCATAGCTCTTCCTGTTTCCGCAGGTAGGAGCGCCTTCCGGCCCCGGCAGTTTTGTTGTCTGGACTCAGTACTTCAATCGCCGTGACGACGCGATGGCCGACCGCGGCTTCGCGGATTTCAAGATACGGCTCACGCTCCTCTTCAAAATGCAGTTCGAAGACGGCCCGCGAGTCTGGCTCAAGTAACGCAGTGGTACCCGCTCCCAGTGGTCTTGGCGTTGGGGAGGGAACCACAGAGATGTCGGGCAACATCCTGCGATCCGAATCGACCACGAATAAGCGATCCTGTATCAGCGCGCCGTATTTTGGGCGCAACAGGGGTTGTAGTCCCCCACGAATACAAGTAATCAGCGTATCATGGCAGTCCGGCCAAATGGCCGGTCGCTCCAAGTACGGGTCCATCCCCGGAAACGGCGACGGCATGGCGGCACCCTCCTCAATCCACGTAAACAAACTCGTTCAACCCCAGCAGCGCCTGGCAGAAGTCTGTCAGCGCCAGCGCCGCGGCGTCCGCCTTGTTTTCCTTCTGGTACGCCGTCGTCTGCTCGTCGATGAACTCGCCCAACTCTTTCAGTTCCTCGGCAGACGGCGGCCGGCCCAGCGCCAGGGCGAAGCCGCGTTTCACCGCTGCTGCGGGCGTTTCTCCCATCGCCGGCTTGATGCGCTCGGCCAGCGCCTTCGCGGCCGTCCGCACCAGGGCGCTGTTCATCATCATCAGTGATTGCGGCGCCGTCGTCGTTGTCACGCGCTGCTCGACGCCTTGCAGGGCGTCGGGGCCGTCGAACAGCGTCATCATCGTTACCAGCTGCGAGCGCTTGACGGTGAAGTAGATAGACCGGCGCTTGTGGTTTGGGTCGAGCGTGCCGGGGCCGAAGGGGCGCGGGTCAAGCGTGCC
>JBBQPD010000716.1:0-4016 GCA_038331535.1 Gemmatales bacterium
AGCTCTCAGCCAGAACTCGACTGAACGTCTCCGTATCTTGCGGAGAAGTTCAGAGCTAAGAAAGTAAACGATCGTCGCACTTCCGTCCGGCCCTATTCCCACGTAACATGATGGATGCCCGCCTGCCTGCCCGCCTGCCGCGGAGTATCCTCCATGCACTGCCGCAACTTCCGTCCCGCCCCGCTCACGCGCCGCGCGATGCTGGCCCACTGCGCCAACGGCTTCGGTTCCGTCGCTCTCGCCGCCCTCCTCGCCGACGACGGCCGCGCCTCCGCGCAGGCTCCCGCCGTTCGCCATCATCGGCCGCGTGTACGCAACATCATCTTTCTCTACATGGACGGCGCGCCGTCGCAGGTCGATACCTTCGACTACAAGCCGCTGCTGGAAAAGCACCACGGCAAGGATCCGCACTCGATCTTCAAGGTCGAGCCGACGCAGTTCGACAACGTCGGCAAGGTGATGGCGTCGCCGTGGAAGTTCAAACAGCACGGTAAATGCGGCCGCTGGGTCAGCGACCTGTTTCCGCACGTCGCCGGATGCGTCGATGACCTCGCCTTCGTCCGCTCGATGGTGACGAATTTTCCCGAACACACGAGCGCGAATTACTTCCTCCACACCGGCTCCGGCATCCAGGGGCGGCCGAGTATGGGCGCCTGGGCCAGCTACGGCCTGGGCAGCGAGAACCGCAATTTGCCCGGCTTCATCGTCCTCAACGGCGGCCTCATCCCGCCCGGCGGCCTCGACAACTTCAACAGCGGCTTCCTGCCCGCTGCCTATCAGGGTTCCGTCTTCCGCTATGGCAACCCGCCCGTCGCCAACATCCGGCCGAGCGAGGCGACCGATCGCGAGCAGCGCGGCAAGCTCGACCTGCTGCGCGAGCTGGACCGGGCCGGCCTGGAGCGCACCGGCAAGAGCGACGAGATCGAATCGGCCATCGCCAATTACGAGACCGCCTACCGCATGCAAACCGCGGTGCCGGAGTTGATGGACGTCGCCGGCGAGACCGCGGCGACGAAGAAGTTGTACGGTATCGATTCGACCTACGAGCCGACCAAGATTTTCGGCACGCAATGCCTGATCGCCCGCCGGCTCGTGGAGCGCGGCGCCCGCTTCCTGGAGCTTACCTGCCCGAAGGTGGGCGGCGATCGCTGGGACCAGCACAGCGGTCTGCGTCAAGGGCACGAGAACAACGCCCGCGCCGTCGATCAACCCATTGCGGCGTTGCTAAAAGACCTCAAGGCGCGCGGCCTGCTGGAGACGACGCTGGTGGTGTGGGCCGGCGAGTTCGGGCGCACGCCGTTCGCCCAGGGTTCCGACGGCCGCGATCACAACCCGTTCTGCTTCACCATCTGGATGGCGGGCGGCGGCGTCAAGGCCGGCAGCATCTACGGCGCGACCGACGAATTCGGCTACCACGCGGTCGATAAAAAGGTCGAGATTCACGACCTGCACGCGACGATGCTGCACCTGCTCGGCGTCGATCACCTGCGCCTGACCTATCGCTTCGGCGGCCGCGACATGCGGCTGACCGACGTGCATGGCGACGTGGTGCATGGCATTCTGGCGTGAGGCGTGAGCCCGCAGCGCAAGCAAGGGCGTGCCAAAACCCTTGCTTGCGCTGCGGGCTCATGGCTACAATGGGCTGTTCATCCCGGACCATTACCCGCCTCGACTCGACGCATACGGCGGGTGAGCGATCCTCATCAGTGGGGGAACCGAGAATGCCCGCGCTTCTCATTCGCCAGGGGCCTAAAGCTGGGACGACTATCCCGCTTAACGGCGACCGCTTCGTCATCGGCCGCAACCCAGATTGCAACGTCAGCATCCCCATTACCTCCGTCAGCCGGGAACACGCGACCATCATGCGCCATCAAGGCCGCTACTACATCGAGGACGGCGATGGCCGCGGAGCCAAGAGCCGCAACCATACTTTCGTCAACAAGCAGCAAATCGACAACCGCACGCTCCTGAAGAACAACGACGAAATCCGCATCTGCGATTTCATCGCCGTCTTTGTCGATCCGCTGTCCGGCGAGGACGCGGGCGACCATCCCGGCGGCGACGACCAGACCACGTCCACGGTCGAAGCGATCGTCAGCGGCAGCAGCAACCTGCTGCTGGACAGCCAGCCGGCCGACAAGCTGCGCGGCCTGCTGGACATCACCGCCACCCTCATCAAGACCCTCGATCTTGAGGCGCTGCTGCCGAAGATCGTGGACAGCCTGTTCCATCTGTTCCGGCAGGCCGACCGGGCGTTTCTCATCCTCTCCGAGGACGGTCCGACGCCGGGTTCGCCTCCCAAGCTACTGCCGAAGGTCATCAAGACGCGGCGGCCGACCGACGAGAGCACGGCCCGCTTCAGCCGCAGCATCGTCCGCCAGTGCCTGGAAAAGGCCCAGGGCTTGCTCAGCGGCGACGCCACGCGCGACGACCGCTTGCAGCTGAGCCAGAGCGTCGTCGATTTCCGCATCCGCTCGGTGATCTGCGCGCCGCTGATCGGCGTCAACGGCAAGCCGTTCGGCGTCATCCAGCTGGACACGCAGGACCGGGCCAAGAAGTTCTCCGAGGACGACCTGAAGTTCCTGTGCGGCGTGGCCAACCAGGCGGCCATCGCCATGGAAAACGCCCGGATGCACGAGGACGCCGTCGTGCAGACGCGGGTGAAACGCGACCTGCAAATCGCCCACCAGGTGCAGCTGAGCTTTCTGCCCAAGTCCTTGCCGAAGGTCGCCGGCTACGAGTTCGCCGCCCACTACGAGCCGGCCCTGGCGGTCGGCGGCGACTACTACGGCTTCATCCCCATGCCCGATGGCCAACAACTGGCGGTCGCGATCGGCGACGTGGCCGGCAAGGGCGTGGCGGCGGCGCTGGTGGTGGCCAAGCTGTCGTCCGAGGTTCGCTACAGCTTGCACACCGAGATCGACCCGGCGCGAGCGGTGGCCAAGCTCAACGACCTGCTCGCCGACTTTCTCGCCGAGGCGGACAAGTTCGTCACCCTGTCGCTGGCGGTCCTCGACCCGGTCAACCATCGCGTGACGCTGGTCAGCGCCGGCCATCCCTCGCCGCTGCTGCTGCGACCAGGCTCAGCCGGCCCGACCGAGGTCGTGGCCCGACGCGAATCCGGCATGGCGCTGGGCATCCTCGAAGGGTCGGTCTACGGCGCCGTGCAGCTGGCCCTGGAGCCGGGCGATACGCTGCTGCTCTACACCGACGGCATCACCGACGCCCAGAACTTGCAAATGAAGCAATTCCACCTGGAGAACGTGCTTTCGGTGCTGCGCAACGGCATGGCCGGTCCCAAGGCCGTGGTCGAGGGGCTGCTCAAGGCGGTTCAGGTCCACGCCGCCGGCAGCGAACCGTTCGACGACATCACGATGGTGGCGCTGGGGCGCGTCGGGTGAGGCCCGCTCGGCAATGCGCGCAACGGCAAGTCGTAACCCAGCTGACGGTAGGATGACACACATGAGTGACACAATCACACTGCCCGGACTACCCAGGCTTCGGCCCGAGGAGCGGGTGCGGCGCCAGCCGCCGTATCACGTCGTCCTCCTCAACGACGACGACCACACCTACGAATACGTCATCATCATGTTGCAACAGCTATTCGGCCATCCGCCGGAGAAAGGCTTTCAGCTCGCGAAAGAGGTGGATACCGCCGGACGGGCCGTCGTGCTGACGACGACGAAGGAACACGCCGAGCTGAAGCGCGATCAGATTCACGCCTTCGGACCGGACCCCTACAGTTCCAAAGATTGCAAAGGCTCGATGTCGGCGGACATCGAGCCGGCGTACGACTAAGAGTCTATCCCGTAAGTGGGTTCTACGAGCCGCGACCGATAGGGAGCGCATTTCGCGGCGTACCTCTAACGCTCCCTAACTACGAGCCGCGACCGTTAGGGAGCGCTTTTCGCGGCGTACCTCTAACGCTCCCTAACTACGAGCCGCGACCGTTAGGGAGCGCTTTTCGCGGCGTACCTCTAACGCTCCCTAACGAGCGCGGCGCGGAGATAAGAACG
>JBBQPD010000717.1:0-4001 GCA_038331535.1 Gemmatales bacterium
AAGCATACCCGGCGCCGGCGCGGGAGCAGCGAAATCGTGGCACAAACAACAGCGGCCGGCGTGACGATCACGCCGGCCGTTCGGAAGAGGCAAATGGGGAATGGTAATCCGGTCGTGTTGCCGCTTGCGGCTTAGCGGTCGCGCGCCGCTAAGCCGCAAGCGGCAATTCATCTTCTGAATCACTTCGCCTTCTTGATCCGCGCCTCCAGCGCCGCGACCGTCTGCGGATTGGACAGCAGTTCCGCGACCGAGCGTTCCATGAAGTTCTTGATGACCTCCGCCGGGCCGACGGCGCTGGAGATGTCCTTCGCTTGCTGCGTCAATTCTTCGGTCTTGGCCTTGTACTCCGCGTCCTTGAGGCCGTGAACGCGGTCGAGGAGGTCCGTCACTTTTTTACGGACCTTCATCTCGGCGTCGGCATTAAGGCCACCGATCAGCCAGCCGACCTGTTCGGCCGCGAGATCGCGCGCCTCGTCCCAATCCTTGCCCTTGAGCGTGCGCGCATCCTCGAAGCACTCGGTGATCTTCTCCAACGGATCGGGAAACTCCTCCGCGAACTCGACGATATACTGGGCCACCTGTCTAGGCGTGAATAACTTCAGCCCCGACGGTGCGGCCTTGCGGGCGGCGTCGGTCAGGTCCACGTCGTCGTCGAGGGTCGGCTCTTCCTTGTCGCGCAGCTCTTCGAGGTCGGACGACTTGCCGAGGATGGCGTCCTCGTCGCCGTTGACGTAGGCGTCGCGCAGCTCGGTCAGCGTCTTGCGATACAGGGCGCTGACCTTGGCCGGCTTGCGCGTCATTTCTTTCGGGGGTGCGGCCTTTGCTAGTTTGAGCAAGGCGGCCAGCTGCTCCGGCGACGCCTGAAAGCGATGCACCATTTCCAGGACGGTGACCTGGAGCGTGAGCGCGTTGGGATCGTCTTTCACGTCGGCGGCCGGAGCCGAAATCGCGAGAAGCAAGACGACGGTCATCGACAACAATTTTCGCGATGTGGTCATTACTCGCCCCTTTCAACCGTGATTACGTTTCGCGCGAAACGTAAACTCTTCGACGCTTCACTGCGCCCGCACGTTCCGCAAACTCCTCCCAGCCCATCGTATCTTACTGGCGGTACGGTTCCATCATGGTAAACTGGGATATCCTGGTCCCCTCGGACAGGGTATCAACAACGGACCACGAGGAGAAACTCTCATGCGACACTGGAGTCGGGCCGCCGGCTTATCGGCCCTGGCCCTGATCTTGACGACGAGCGGGGCGCGGGCAGATCGAGTGCCCAGCACCCGCGTCCCGAGTCCGCCGCCGGCGACGGGCACGCGCCCGGACATTTTCGTCCCGTATACAACCAACGGCTACTCGACCCTCGGCGTCTGGAACTACGTGGGTCCGCGCATCTACAACGCGCCGATCGTGGACGATCCGTTCAACCCGCAGGCCAGGCCGGTGTTCAACCTGCCTTTCTACGGGGCGTTGCGCTCCTTCGGCGACTTCTCCGATGGTGCTGTGGATCGTTATCCAGGACCGCCGCTGGGACCGCGGGCACGCAGCTTTGAGTATAAGCTGGACTACAAGTAGGTAACACGAGTCGTGTTTACGTTTCGCGCGCGGAACGTAAACACGAAATCCCGTCCCGGTTTCGACGAATACATGGATGAGGCCATCCTACTCGCCAGCCTCACCTTCGCCCCGTGACTCACGGAGATTCGTATGTGTACGTTTGCCGACTCCTTCGCCGGAATCCCGCCCATTGGTATCGTTGCCCTCGGCGCACTCTGCGTTTTCCTCGGCGTGCTGCTCCTGGGCGAGTTGCTCGGTATGCGCTACATCCCGAACAACCGCGTCGGCATCGTCGAGAAGCTGTGGTCGCCGAAGGGGTCGGTCTCGAACGGGCAGATCATCGCGCTGAACGGCGAGGCCGGCATCCAGGCCGAGCTGCTGCGCGGCGGCGTCCACTGGGGCCTGTGGCGCTGGCAATATCGCATCCACCGCGTCAACCTCGTCACCGTGCCGCAGGGCAAGATCGGTTACGTTTACGCCCGCGACGGCGAGCCGTTGCCGCCCAGCCAGACGCTCGGCCGGGTCATTCCGTGCAACCTGTTCCAGGACGCGCACGCCTTTCTCCTCGGCGGTGAAAGCGGCATCGTCGGCCAGCGCGGCCGACAGCGGGCCATCCTGCGCGAGGGCGTCTACGCCATCAACCTCGCCCTGTTCGTCGTCATCGCCGAGGACATGGTCTATCGCCTGCCCAACCAGGGACAGCACGAGCTGGAAACGCTCGTCAACTGGCAAACGCAGCTGAGCGACATCGACGCTTTCGCCCCCGTCGTCATCGGCGCGCCGGTTGAGGCGGTGGACCCGCTCCAGCCCGAGCAGATGATCCAGGTGGACAGCATCGGCATCGTCACGATTCACGACGGCCAGTCGTTGCCGCCCGGCGAGATCATCGCGCCGGCCGTCGGCCACGCTTCCGGCGAAGCGAACTATCACAATAATTTCCAGGACATCGAGGCGTTCCTGCTGGCTGGCGGACACCGCGGTCGGCAGTACGTCCCGCTTACCGACGGCACCTATTTCATTAACCGCTGGTTCGCCACCGTCGAGGTGCGGCCAAAGACCGTCGTGCCCATCGGCTACGTCGGCGTCGTCGTCAGCTACTACGGCCGGGCGGGGCGCGACGTCTCCGGCGACACTTTCCGCCACGGCGAGCGCGTCACCGAGGGCGAGCGCGGCGTCTGGCACAAGCCGTTCGGCCCCGGCAAGTACGCCTTCAACACCTACGCCGGCAACATCATCCTGGTGCCGACGACCAACTTCGTCCTGCACTGGATCACCGGCCGGTCGGAGACGCACCGCTACGACGAAAGCCTGAAGTCGATCGACCTCGTCACGAAGGACGCTTACGAGCCGTTGCTGCCGCTGTCGGTCGTCGTCCACATCGACTACCAGAAAGCGCCGAGCGTCATCCAGCGCTTCGGCGACGTGAAAAAGCTCATCACCCAGACGCTCGACCCGATGCTAAGCGCTTACTTCCGCGACGTGGCCCACAAGAAAACCATGCTGGAGCTGCTGCACCAGCGCGACAACATCCAGGCGGAATCCCGCGAGGAGCTGCGCCGCAAGTTCCGCGACTTCGACATCGAGTGCGTCGATGTGCTGATAGGCAAGCCGGACACGGCCGAGGCCGGCGGCAAGATCGAGACGCTGCTCGAACAGCTCCGCATCCGGCAATTGTCGATCGAGCAGATCGAGACCTACGAGCGTCAGCGGGCCGCCGCCGAGAAGTTGCAGACGTTGAACCAAGCGCAAGCGCAGGCGACGATGCAGACGCAGCTAACCAACTCGATGATGCAGATTCAGATTGCGGAGAACCAGGGCCAGGCCGAGTTGATGCGAATCAGCAAGCAGGCCGAGGCCGAGCTGGCCCGCGCCCGGCGGCAGGCCGAGCAGATCGTCGTCACCGCGCAGGCCGAGCTGGATCGCTCGAAGAAAACCGCCGAGCAGATGGTAGTAACGGCCCAGGCGGAAAGTCAGCAGCGCGTCTTGGCCGGCCGCGGCGAAAGCTCACGGATGATGCAGCTGGGCCTGTCGGAAGCGTCGATTTTGCTGCGGAAGATTCAATCGTTCGGCGATCCTCGGCTGTACGCCTTATCGGTGGTCGCGGAGCATTTGTCGCATAGCCAGCAGCCGTTGGTGCCGGAGCGCGTCTTCATGGCGGGGGCCAACGGCGAGAACGGCCACGGTTCGTCCGCCAGCCAGGGAATGCTGGGCATGCTCATCAACCTGCTGGTGGCGGAGAAGTCCGGCTTCCAGCCCGCCGACTCGGCCGGTTTGGGCAACCTGCAAGACATTGCCGACCGCCTGACCAAGGAGGCGATGGAATCGATGCAGCAGTCGGCACTCGTCAAGGGAAGCGAAATGCCGGTCGTGCTGGAGAGCAGGCCGGCAAAATAGTGACGGGCGGAACCTTCCCGAGCCCGCAGCGCAAGCAAGGGACATCATTGACC
>JBBQPD010000718.1:0-3998 GCA_038331535.1 Gemmatales bacterium
GGGGCGTCCGGGGTGTAAAAATTGTGCGGGGTGCGACGCGCGGCGTCAATACAAAACGATGAATTCACCCCGCACGCCGCACGCCGCACGGTTATTTCAGCTCAACCGACCAGTACGCATTGTCAAGGAACGTCTTCCACGACTGGTACTTGCTGTTGCTCAGCTTCAGGTTGAGCATCGGGCTTCGCTTCGGCTTCTCCGGCTTGCGGATCAGGTGCATGTTGGCCTGCTTCGGCGTGCGGCCGCCCTTGCGGACGTTGCAGCCGACGCAGGCGCAGACGATGTTTTCCCAGGTGCTGGTGCCGCCCTGGCTGCGCGGCGTCACGTGATCGAGGCTCAACTCGCTCGTCGGGAACTTCTTGCCGCAGAACTGACACTGGTTATTGTCGCGGGCGAAGATGTTGCGGCGGTTGAACTTCACCGTCTGCTTGGGCAGGCGGTCGTAGCCCATCAGCCGGATGACCCGCGGCACCTGGATTTCGGTGCTGACGGTCCGCACCCAGTCGTCGTTCTCCTGACGGAATTCGCGAGCGCGGAACTCGCTCAGCTCGCGCCAGGTGGCGAAGTCGTAGGTCGCGAACGTGCCTTCCTCCAGGCTCACCACCTCGGCCAGATCCTTGCACAGCAGGCAAAACGCCCGCCGCACCGAGATGATGTGGATGGCCATGAAGAGCTTGTTCAGCACCAGAACGCTGGCGTCCAGCGCGGGATTCAGGCTGTGGTTCATGCGCTCCCTTTCAGATGGCGGGGGTCCAGGGGCGGCGGTCCGCGGCGGGTGATCTCCTCCTCCCGGAGCGGGCGGATGCCGACTGGTTACCTCCTTCGTGACGACGCGCCTGGCCGATCGCACGGCCGGCATTTACGGGCGGTCTCTGCCAGAGAGAGGCGCCGGTTGGCGCCCGGGTTCGAGTTTTGTTCATGATAACAGGCCGATTGCGGCCGACGCAAGCAACTGCCGCGCATTCAGCGCGAACATTTCATGAAACAAACGCGGCCTCCCAACCATTCATTTCAGGTTTTCGGGTTGTGTCGCCGCTGGCGGCTTCGCGGTCAGGTGCTGCGAAGCCGCCAGCGGCACGACGGCACGGCCCAATCCCGTTTCCCGCCTTTCGCGACGCTCGACCAACGCCCACGGCGCCCGCGCGATCAGGGCGATCAGAAAACGATGCACGTCGGCTTCGGACAGCCCGAACACTTCGTCGCGCCCGCGCCGAACCGTGACTTCCACGGGATGCGGCATCTCCGATTGCTCGCGGGACAGGCTGTCGGCGCGGGCGTACCTCGGCAGAAAGGCGGCACGGCGCACGCGCAGCACGTCTTCCAGCCGCACCAGATGCAGGCCGTCGCCGAGCAGTTGCAGCACCCAGGAGGGCGTCAGATAGACCGGCGGGAAGCTGCCGATCACGACGGTTTCGGCGGCGTCGGCCAGCTCGCGTTCGATCGCGGAGGCGACCTCGGCGGGCGGGCCGAACGCGGCCAACTGGCGGTAAACTGGATGCGAATGCGGTCGGATCAACATCCGGCCGATGCGCCCGAGGAAATAGAACCCGGCGAGTAGAAAGCCGACGAAGAGGAAAGGGGTGAAGAACTCGCCCCAGTGAATCGAGGCCGCTGCCGGCTCGATACGATAGGCTCGCCAGACGTCGGTGCCGAGAAGGAAGGGGAAGCCGCCCAGGACGAAACAGAACAGGGTCACGCCGCAGAGAGCGAAGATGGTCTGCCAGTACGCGTGCCGGATCATGGCTGCCCTATTTCTCGCTGGGCAATGTCAGCGCCCGGTCGGTCGAGGCGGGTTTGCTCATCTGCTCGAACAGAACCTCGGCGTGGCGCGGGTGCCTGTCAAGATACCAGGCCAGGGCGCCGTAGAACATCTGAATCTGGCCGACGTATTGCTCGGCCAGGTGCGGGACCGAGGCGCCGATCAGCTTGGCCGCGGTCGCCAGCAGGCGGCTGTCGGCGTGCAGCGCCAACTCGATGCGTTGCCGCATCGCCGGCCGGCCGGCGGCGTCGGTCCCCTCCGTGTGATGCACGACGACGACGGCCTGCACGGCAGCCGTCGGCAGCAGGAAGCCGGGGTTCACCTTGCCCTCGGCGTACCAGACGCGCCGGTCCGCGCTGCGATAGACCTCGTGCCAGCGAATGCCGCTGCCCTTGTCGTCGTTCCAGGTGAAGTAGCCGCCGCGGTCGATAATCTCCGCACTTTTGATGCCCAGACAACGCCACAGCCGCACCGCCTGATCGGGATGATCGAGCAGCCAGTTGTAGTGCTCCGCCCGACAGGTGAAGACCTCGGAAAGGCCGCGCGTCGTCAAGGTCGGCTTCTCGAGCACCAGGCGAACGCGCTCGCGCTCCGTGGGAGGCAGCTCGTCCAGGGGGACGCGCACCGTGGGACTTGGATCGGCTTCCGCCGTCGCGGCCGCGGGAGGAGAAGAAACCCGTTGGGGCGCGGCGGGCGCTGCCGCCGCCACCGCGGCCACGAGTCCCAGCCAGCCCAACCTGACGCGGCGGTTTCCCATCCGACACCTCGTTGCTCGCGGGCCAGCGGAGACGCTCCGGACGACCGGACACCCCTATTCATCGTGCGGGCGCCGCCGTGGACATGAACGATTCTGCCGATTGCTCTTGACTTGCCGGGAGTTGTTGACGTTTCGCGAAACCGCGTGGTTGCCCTTGTCCGCCGCCGCGCCGGCGGGATATATTCGCACGGCATTGTCCACTCGTCTGAAGCGAGGGATCGCGATGATACGGACCGGAAAGCGCAAGTGGGTCGTCGGTACACTTCTGTCGCTGATCGTCGTCGCCGCGGCGGGCTTGGCGTGGCGCGACACGCTCGAATCCTGGTACTATGTCCGCCAACTGGCCAGGGCGGGTGCCGCCGACCGCGAGCGCCTGGCCGAGCGCGTTGCCGGACTCGGTGCGGCAGCCGTGCCGGGCCTGCTCGATTGCCTGAACGGGTCGGACGAAACGGTTTGCGCCAACGCGGGGACGGCACTCGACAAACTGGGGGCACATTGGGGCGCCGGCGACGCGCGGACGGTAGTGCTGCTACGGCAGATCGTGGAACAGTGGCCGCGTCTGAGCACCGTCGGGCGGCAGCAAGTGCTGGAGGCAGCGACGAATTGGGTGCGCGCCTTTCCGGCCGAGGGGCAACCGGCGGAGGGATTTGTGCCCGCGGCCGCCGACTTGTTGGCTGCGGCGGCGAAGGACGACGCCGCCATCGCGGCAGGCCTGGCGCTGTGCGACTGCCTGATGACGACAAGCGGCGCCACTGCCGCCCGCGAACCGGCGTGCGGCCTCGTCCGGGCCTGCCTCAAGTCCGAGTCGGCCGAGGTGCGCCTGCGCGCCATCCAGACGTCGCTGCGGCCGGGCCTGGACCTGGTCGAACAGGTGGCTGTCCTGCTCAACGACCCCGCGGTCGAGGTGCGCCGCGCGGCGATCGGCGTCGTCGGCCCTCCCGACAAGGCAGTGCCCGATGAGACGCTGCTCCCTTGCCTGCACGATCCCGACCCGGAAGTGCGCCGCCTGTGCGAAGAGGCGTTGACCGACCTGCGCGGCCTGAAGCCGATCCACGTGCGCCTGGGAAAACTGCTGACGCACCCGGACTACCTGGTGCGCATGCAGATCCTGGTTCAGCTGCGCGAATTGCAGAGGTTGGAGGAAGTGAAGAACATCAAGAATCCGATCGATTCCGGCGTCTGGTTGTGTCGGCTCAGTCATGACCCGATGGCGTCCGTCCGCGCCGCCGCCGCCAGCGAATTGGCGGAACAGACGCGCGCCGATTGCACCCGTCGTCTCGCGGAGATGGCCCGCGACGACCCAAGTCCGACAGTCTGTTATCTCGCGGGATACTATCTGAGACAGGCGGGCAGCACAGGGCCGGGGGAGTGATAGGCTTGTTCACCGCAGAGGACGCAGAGGGCCGCAGAGGAATACGAATAAAAGAATGAACGAATTGAACCTCTTTATCGTATTCCTCTGCGGTCCTCCGCGTCCTCTGC
>JBBQPD010000719.1:0-3998 GCA_038331535.1 Gemmatales bacterium
GGGCGTTTTTTTTTTTTCTAATAAAAAAAAAAAATTCTTTTTTTTAAATTTTTGGCTTGTTTTTTTTTTTGTCGGCCCCCCCCCCCGGGGGGGTTGTGGGCGTCTTCCCCCCCCCAAACCCCGGCGCTGCCTAATTCGGGAGGCACACTCCGCTCCAAAGCGTACTCTTGCCGATCACTCAAAGCCATATTAGAATGTTCGTTTGTTCGGCCACCTGACGATTAATCTGTCTCGCCAGGTATTGTTTGCTACGAGGCGCGACCGTCAGGGAACCCGGGCAAGCCGGCCCCGCACGGGCCCCCCCCCCGCGCGGGCCCCGCCTCGTCAATCCTATGCGGAGAGGTCGATGCTCAGAACCCCGCCTATTCTCGCCCTGGCCTTTCTTTCAGGAGTGTTGGCGGGTTGCGGCCGTGCCTCGTCCGAAAAGAAGATCGTCCTCACCGGCGCGAGTACCATCGCGCCGCTGGCAGGGGAGATCGGCAAACGCTTTGAAGAGCTTCATCCCGGCGTCCGCGTGGACGTGCAGACCGGCGGGTCGTCGCGCGGCGTGAATGACACGCGCCAGGGACTGAACGACGTCGGCATGGTGTCGCGGCCGCTCAACGACGACGAAAAGGATTTGCACGCCTTCCCCATTGCGAACGACGGGGTTTGTATCATCCTCCACGACAGCAACCCGGTCGCGTCCCTGAGTGCGGCACAGGTCGTCGGCATTTACACCAAGAAGATCACGAACTGGAACGAAGTGGGCGGGAAAGACGCTCCGATCACCGTGGTCAACAAGGCGGAGGGGCGGTCCACGTTGCAGTTGTTCTGCGAATACTTCAAGTTGAAGAACGCCGACATCAAGGCGGACACCGTCATCGGCGACAACGAAGAGGGGATCAAGCAGGTCGCTGGCGCTCCCAATGCCATCGGTTACGTCTCTATCGGCACGGCGGAGTACGACCGCGACCACGGCACGCCAATCAAGCTGCTGCCGATCGGCGGTGTGGCGCCGACCAGCGAAAACGTGGCCAACGGTACGTTTCCTCTGTCGCGGCCGCTCAACCTCGTGACCAAATCTTCACCGGAGGGTTTGGTCAAGGAGTTCATCGAGTTCGCCACTTCGGAGAAAGTGACCGACCTGATTCGGGAGCAGAGCTTTGTTCCGCTCAAGCGCTGACGGGCTGCTGCTGTGGTCGCTCCGCGGTTGTGCCGCCGCCGCCGCGGCTATCTTGCTGCTGATCGTACTGTTCCTCGTCGCGGAGTCGTTGCCGATCCTGCGCCACGTCGGACCGGCGCGTTTCTTCACGGACGCCGACTGGCACCCGGCCGACGGGCTGTACAACCTGACGCCGATGCTCTGGGGCACGCTCTTCGCCATGACCGGCGCCGTCCTCGTTGCCACGCCGCTGGGCGTCCTGTCGGCCGTCTTCTGCCATTACTACGCGCCGCCCGCGGTCGCTCGGCTCTATCGGCGGCTCATCGAATTGCTGGCCGGAATTCCGTCCGTGGTGTACGGCTTCTGGGGACTGGTCACTCTGGTTCCCCTCATCGCCCGGTGGCACCCGCCCGGTACTAGCTTGTTAGCCGGTATCGCCATCCTCACCATCATGATCTTGCCGACCATCGCCCTGATGGCCGACGCTGCCCTGGCGGCCGTGCCGGCGCAGTACCTGCGCGGGGCGGCGGCGCTGGGGCTGTCGCGCTGGGCCACCGTTCGCGGCGTCGTCTTCCCCGCCGCGAAATCAGGCCTGTTCACCGGCGTCATTCTGGAGACCGGCCGGGCCATCGGCGAGACGATGGCCGTCCTGATGGTCTGCGGCAACGTAGTGCGGACGCCCCACAGCCTGTTCGATCCTATGCGTACCCTGACCGCGAATATCGCGCTGGAGATGTCCTTCGCCCTGGGCGACCATCGCTCCGCCCTGTTCGTGAGCGGCCTGCTGCTGATGCTCCTCATCATCGCGCTGGCCGTCGCCGCCGAAATCCTCGGCAGGGAGCGGGCGCATGGCTGACTCCCGCTCCCGTCGTGCCGACGCCGTCGCCACGGTTCTGGTCTGGAGCGCCGCCGTGCTGGTCACCGGAGTCTTTTTGTGGCTATTGGCTGACATCGTGAGGTACGGGGCCGGACAGGTGTCGTGGAACTTCCTGACCGCGCCTCCGCGGAACGCTGGGCGGTCAGGCGGCATCGGCCCTATCCTGGTCTCCACGGCGCTGATCCTCGCGGTTTGCCTGGTGGTGTCGCTGCCGATCGGCCTGGGCACGGCCGCCCTGCTCGCCGAGTTCACACCAGCCCACGGCGTCTTCGGCCGGCTGGTGCGCCGCAGCCTGGACGTCCTCGCCGGCGTGCCCTCGATTGTGTTCGGTCTGTTCGGCAACGTCTTCTTTTGCCAGACACTGGGACTGGGCTTTTCCATCCTCTCCGGCGGCCTGACGCTGGCCTGCATGGTGTTGCCCATCCTCATCCGCTCGACCGAGGAAGGCTTTCGTGCGGTCCCCAACGACTACCGGCTCGGAGCAGCGGCCCTGGGACTGTCGCGGACCTCCACCCTCTTCTACCTGCTGTTGCCCGCGGCCGTCCCAGGATTGGTTGTCGGCCTTGTTCTCGGCGTCGGCCGGGCGCTGGCGGAAACGGCTGCGCTGATTTTCACCAGCGGCTACGTGGACCGGATGCCGGAATCGCTCCTGGACTCGGGTCGATCGCTGTCGATCCACATCTTCGACCTGTCGATGAACGTCCCCGGCGGCGACGCCAACGCCTATGCGTCTGCCCTGGTGCTGGTGACGCTGCTGCTGCTGATTAACGGCCTCGCTTCGTTACTGGCGGACCGCTGGCTCGGCAGAAAGGTCAGCCGCGTATGAAACAACCCCCGTCTGCATCCGCGCCGCCGTTTCTGCGGACCGACAGTCTCAGCGTGCGCTACGGGGACAAGACGGCGCTGGCGGGCGTGACCCTGTCGGCGGAACGCGGCCGGATCACGGCGCTGATCGGCCCGTCGGGCTGCGGCAAGACGAGCTTCCTCAACTGCCTGAACCGGCTGACCGACCTTCTCCCCGGCTGTCGCGTCGAAGGCCAGGTCCGCGTCGGCGAGCTTGACGTCTTCGCCCCGAAGACGGACGTGCTGACGTTGCGGCGCCGCGTCGGCATGATCTTTCAGAAGCCGAACCCGTTCCCCTTCTCAATCCGCCGCAACCTGGAGTTCCCGCTGCGCGAACACGGCGTCCGCGACCGCAGTCTGCTCGCGGAATCGATCGAGACGGCCCTGCGCGACGTCGGCCTGTGGGACGAGGTGAAGGACCGTCTGGGCGGACCGGCGCTGGCCCTTTCCGGAGGACAACAGCAGCGCCTCTGCCTGGCGCGCGCGCTGGCACTGGGGCCGGAGGTGCTGCTCCTGGACGAGCCATGCAGCGCGCTGGACCCGCTCTCCGGCGGCGTGGTTGAAGACCTGATCGTCCGCCTGCGCGACCGTTTCACGCTCCTGGTGGTGACGCACAACCTGGCCCAGGCCCGACGGATCGCCGACCATGTCGCCCTCTTCTGGGTGCAAGACGGCGCCGGCAGGCTGATCGAAAGCGGACCGGTACGTCAGCTCTTCGAGGCGCCTCAGCAAAAATTGACGGCGGATTATGTCAATGGCATGAGGGGATGAGACCGAGAAGGCTGCTGTTTTTACCGTGCTGGTTTGGCGCGCCGGGAGACCGCTGCGCCGCCGGTCCTCCAGCAAGCATTTGCCCTGAGGAACGGCGACTGGCCGGCTCGGCAGACCGAACCGGCCCGCGGCCGCGCCCTGGGTGACGTGCTCTGGGCGCTGGTGAACAGTGACGAGTTTCTGCTGAATCAGTGACCGTTTATTCGCGGATCAACGGGGAGAATCGAATGGCATTCGGGACGCGGACAATTTCCCGCTTCTAAACTGTCCGCGTCCCCTTACTTGACCTTTCTGGGACTCCGCAGGCACGGCGCCGATTAGAGTCTGTCCCACAAGGGGTCGCATTCTACGAGCCGCGACCGT
>JBBQPD010000720.1:0-3990 GCA_038331535.1 Gemmatales bacterium
GGCGTCAGGCAGCCGGGACAACATCTCGGCCGCCTCCGTCTCCTCTGTGCTGTTCATGCTGTGTCTCCTCGTGCTGTTCATACGGATCGTTCCTACTCTTGCGAAGACGCACCGACGGCGTGAAACGTGAGGTCGTCCAGCGACTGGGGGTCCAACTGCTCATTGCGACCCCTCCGACTGAGCACCCGCTGGTGCTCCAACAGGGCAGCACGCTCGGTCCCAACCGCTAGGACCCGAAATCTGCTGAGTGTTTGGACTCTTGCCCATAAGAAGTCATCTTGCGGTTACCTGACGCGTTGAGGCTTTGGGGTTGCCAATCGCCAGGAGGAGTCATGAAGTCCAACCGTTGGGTGAATCCGGCACCGTTGCGGCCAGCCTCGCTGCACTTGCCGTTTCATCAGTCTCAGCAACCGCGCAGACACCGCAGAATGCCGCTGCGAAGAACCACGGGAGCGCAGACACCTACACGTTCGCCGTCATCGGAGACGTCCCCGCTCAGGTCGCGCAGTTTCCGTCCCAAATCCGCAAATCAGCGCCGACCCGGATGTCAGGCTGGGGGCTCACCTGGGCGACATCAAGAGTGGTTCGAGTCTGTGCAGCGACGACTGCTTCACGATGATCAAGTCCGATTTGACCGGTTCCGGGATCCGCTGGTCTATACGATTGGGGATAATGAGTGGACCGACTGCCACCGGCCGAACAATGCGCCTATAACCCGCTGGAGCGCCTCTGCGGTGCGTCAGTTTGTTCTTCCCAGACGGGACGGACCCTGGGTCGCAGAAGTTTGCGTGTGAAATCGCAGGCCCGAGCAGGCTTCCCGAAGAACGTTCGCTTCACCCGCGACGACGTCTCGTTCGCTGCCGTGCACATTGTCGGCAGCAACAACAGCCTCGCGCCCTGGACCGGCAACACCACAGCCACACCCGAGCAGACGGCGGAGGTCCTGGGCCGAACCGCATCGGCTATCGAGGTTATCCGCGAGGCGTTCGCCTCGGCCAAGAGACACCACAACTGGGCCGTGGTGCCGATACCACTTTCGGCTGGAGAACCTGAAAAACGGCGACTCGATTCCGCCAGCGGCTTTCTCTCACGCTCAGCGAGGAAGCCGAATCGCAATCGAGCCGCCGTTTTTCAGAGTCCGTGCGACATACGCGTTATTGCGCGTGTTGCTACAGCGTTCGTGCCGAGACGATGAACGGGGCTGCTGCTCGCAGCACCGCGTCGCGGGACGCCGGCTTCTCGAAGGCGCCCATGTAGACGCCGCCTTCGGCCTCCTTGTGCTGCAGCACGCCGAGGATCGCCGCATGTCGGGCCTCGACGCCGAAAATGCTCGCCGCCGCGGACAGCAGTGCCTTCTCCTTGAACAACGACGGCGCAGCACCAAGATAGGCCGACACGCCGAGGTTCTCGAAGGTGAACGCGGTCTCCAGGTAGCTCGCCTTGCTCTTGAACGCCCCACCGAAGTCCACCTCAGGAGCGGGGACAGCAGTCTCGCCCAGCTTCTTGATGGTGTCCTGAAGAGCCCACACGTGGGTCTCTTCGTCCTTCTGGATGACCTTCAGGTACTTCTTGGCCTTGCCGTCCAGCAGGTCCGCCTCGTTGCCCTGGCGGTAGAACTCAGCCTCCAGGTACTCCAACGTCAACGCATAGTTCAACACGTCGATCGGCTTCTTGAAGTCGCCGCCCTCAGCGAACGCCCACTTGGAGCCAAGCATCTGCAGCGCGATTGCGCCGGGGATGACAGCGGCGGCACCTTTGATCAGGTCTCTTCTTTTCATGATTTCTGTTTCCGTCTCTGTTAGGACTTGATGAACGAACCGGCGGCCTTGAGGACCTGGTCCATCGACATCGTCTTCTCGAATGGTGCGGGGAACGGGTTGCCACCCATCAGATCGGCAACCACCGCGGCGTGCCGTGACTCCACCCCGGCAATAGAAGCAGCCGCCGCCAAAATGTTGGCGTCTTCGATGCGCGGCACCTGACCGTGGTAAGCGGTCACACCCAGCTCCTCGAACGCCGACGCCGTCGCCAAGAACTTGCCCCGGTCGGTGAACGTGCCCGCCGGGAACTGGAACTCAGGCTTCGCAGCCGGCTTACCGCCCAAATCCTTGACCGTCTGCTTCACCACCGCCACATGCTCCTGCTCATGATCACGGATCGGGCTCACCAGCTCCAAGGCCCGCCCCTTCAAAATGCCACCCTTCAAGCCGCGGGTGTAGAACTCGGCCTCCAGGTACTCCAAGGTGAGCGCATAGTTGAGGATCTCCAGGTCACTCGCCGACGCGTCCGCGAAGGCCTTCTTGTCGTTGCGCGACGCGGCGACAAGAGTCGACCCGACGCCAACCAGGGCGGCAACCTTGACGAAGTTCCGGCGACTGTCCTCATCGCGGAACTTCAACACCGGCTGTCCGTCGAACACCACCGGCGCTGAGCCGGCTGGCCCTGCCACTGCAGTTTCTGCGTACTTTTCCATGTTGAGTAAATCTTTCTGATCGAGAAATAGAACTGAACCTTGACTCGTTGAACATGCCACTGGTTGTGGTCGGAGTCGCCACCACCCTTTCTCCCCCGAGATCGGGCCCGCTTAACAGAACTGGTCGGCTATCGGCGTTTCACCGCCTCGGCGGTTGCCTGGACGACTATCCGAAAGATCGGGTTCCCTGCCGGGTGGCAGGCGAACACGGTGAGCTCACGGGCAGCGGAGTCCTTGGGCTGTCGCAGCACGAAGTCGGCATAGCGGGCCTCGGGAACAATGGTGGTTTTCACCACGTGGTAGGTAACCGGCTGGAGTTTGCCGGTCGTCACCACGATCTTGTCTCCCTTCTTGAGCGCATCCAGGCGCTGGAAGGGACGGGTGTAGGTGTTGCGGTGACCGGACAAGACCGAGTTGCCCGCCTGGCCAGGCATCGGTGTACCGGGCCAATGACCAGGGCCCTTCGCCAAGGTCTTGGCGTAGACGCCCTCGCCAAACGACACCTTTAGCCGAATTCGAGGAATCTCGATCCGACCCAGCTTCTGGTACTGCCCGGGCGTCGTCTTCACCCCGGACATCGCCTCGGCAGAAACCGGCTGGTCGTAACCACCCTTGCTGGCGGCAAGCTCCGTCGACACTTGCCGGACCGATTCCACAGTCGGCGCCCGGCCCTTGCTATCGCTGTCGGCTCTACCTGTCACGCGCTGGGAATGGGCACGATGGATGATGGCCGATGGGTCGCTCTCGGGAGTAACGTCCGGCTGCTGCCATGGCCAGGGCACCAGCCAGGGAACCACGGCACAGACGCAAACCACCAACAGAAAAGTCCCACGACTGAGCCAGCGGCGGCCGCGGCCTTTCGGCGGCGTCTCGGCCAGCGTTGCCGTCTCGGTCATCCGGAAACCTCCTTGGGCCGCTTCCTCGTGCGGCGCACCACCGAAGATAGACGCGCCGTCGCACAAATTGCTAAACCTTGAATAGAACGATCCTGGGTGGCCCGAGTACATAAGTAAGTCAGCGTCACCATGCACGCACTCACATACCCACCGGGGGGACGCGACTCCGAAACACACTGGTGTAACTGACAAGTCAGAGTATCTGGTGCAAATGGCCGCTTGTCAATGCACACGCTGCCCGAGGCATGGTAACGATGAGAAAACGTTTACGACGTAAACAAATGCCGTCTATCATGCCCTGGGCGGTGGTTATAAACGCGGACACATCCGTCAAGCTCTAAAAACTCAACGTGTTCCTCGCGGCCGGCGTGCGGGCGACCGTGGTTCGCGATCGGTCGGTACGCTCAGGAGGCCGCAGGCAGCGGGTTGCGAATCTGCAGCAGGCCGTCCCTCAGGATTGCGAGAACAGTGCCCCTGGGCCGCCGGAGCAGCTCCGAAACCTGGCGAGGATTGTAGCCACCGAGACAGACGAGCGTCAGAGTCTCCTGCTGGTCCCTGGTCAGCGCCGACACGTCACTGGCAGTGGTTGGGTGGCACAATGAAGCCGACGGCTGAACCACG
>JBBQPD010000721.1:0-3983 GCA_038331535.1 Gemmatales bacterium
ATACGAAAGCACCCAGGGTCGGCCGACCGTTTCGTGAAGCGGCGCTCACTTCGGGGCGCCGCGATAGCCGTGGCAATCAAAGCACGACAGCTGTAAGCCGGAAAGAGCTGCGCTCGCCGCTTTCTTGTCTTTGGCGAGAGCTGCTTTATCCAGATCGCGAGCGTTCGCGATGTAATTCGCCGGAGTGGCGTAGTACACCTCTGCGCCGACGGAACGACTGCTGCGCAGCATGTCGGCCATGTCGGTGATGACCTTGGCGTCCTGGCCGACCTTGCTCCAGTCCGGGGTTTCCGCGTTCAGCTCTCTGACGAGGCTGGTCAGCGGCGACTTGTCGCCCTTGTGGGCCTTGCCCATCAGGTCTTTGACGTCCTTCTTCGACGGAGTCTTCTTCTGCGGTTGGTCTTCGCCATAGGCCGACGTCCGAACGGCCGTGAACACGAAGGTACAGGTCAGGACTCCGGCCGCCACGATGGTCGCATGTCGCATTTTTATCGCTCCGGTTCGGATAGAAACTTGCCCACGCATACCAGAACGGCAGTGCGTCCCGCGTAAGAGTCTGACCAAACTTCGGGTGCCGGTGCGGACGCACGGCGGCAGATCGTGAGCTAGGATTCGGGCGACGGTCGATTGCGGCCGAGACTCCCTGAGAGCAGCGGGATAACCTGCCCGACGGAGCACCATGACGAGCGAAGCGCCAGCGATCTCGAAGCGATCTTCTCCGACCCGGTCATCCCGCGCGCGCACCGCGTTCCGGATGAGCATCACGAAAGAGGCGCCGTATCGCGGCGGCCTGCGCGGCGCGCTACTCGTCATTGGTGGGCTGATAGCGGTCTGTCTGATTGCCTTGCTGGATTACGGCACCGGTCCGCACCTGTCCTGCAGTATCTTCTACTTGATCCCGGTGGCAGCCTGTGCCTGGTGGGGAGGCTTTTCGCACGGCATTCTGCTGGCGCTGGCCGGGTCCGTCGCCTGGCACCTGATCGACATCCTCGAGAATCCGACGATTCCTCCCGCGGCAGGCGTTTGGAACGGCGTCGTCCGTTTTTGCACGCTGACTCTCGTCTCCAGCTTGGTCTCGCGACTCCATACCGGAGTCCACCGCGAGCGCCGCCTGGCGCGCACCGATCCTCTCACCGGGGCGGCGAATGCCCGGACCTTTTACGAGGTAACCGAGAACGAAGCCGACCGCGCCCGCAAGGCGTCCGCACCCTTGACCCTCGCCTATCTCGACGTTGACGATTTCAAACAGCTGAACGACCGCCTGGGACACGCGGCCGGCGATGCGGCTTTGCGCCATGTCGTCGAAACGATCCACCACGATCTGGCCGGCTCCGGACTGCTGGCTCGTCTCGGCGGAGACGAATTCGCCCTGCTGCTGCCTGACCTGGAGCCGGGCGAGGCGCTTGCCCTGTTGCTCCGTTTGCAGGAACAGCTCTCCCACGAGATGGCACGTTGCGGCTGGCCGGTGACACTGAGCGTCGGCGCGATTACATTTCTTCGACCTGGGACCGACGTTGACCTGATGATTCGCCGGATCGACGCGCTGATGTACAAGGCCAAGCGGAAGTGCAAGGGTCGGGTGGAACATGCCATTGAGCGTGAGGATCAGCAACCGCGGCCGGGCGAGCGGCGTCGAGCACAACGGCGAGCTACCGCGCGCGTGATCTGTGGCCGAACCGCGCGAGTTCGCGGTGAGGATCAGGAGCCAACGCTCGAAGTGCCGGCTACCGTGAGCGACATCTCCGCCGGAGGAGTCGGACTTAGTCTGGAGGTGCCCTTCCTGCTCGATACCGTGCTCGTTGTCGAGCCTCTTGTCCCTGGCGCCAGGCCGTTGCTGGCGCGCGTGGTTCGAGTGGTTCCGGAAGGTGTGCGCTGGCTCCACGGCTGCGCCCTGTCGCACCGTCTCAATGCGGAAGAGCTGCGCGGCTGGCTAGGGTCGTCCCAGCAGTCGCGGAGCATTCCGCCAGAAGCGCCCTCGCAAAAGCTCGAACGCATGCCGCAGCAATCGTCGTAGTCTAAATTGCGTGGATCGGTCACCAGCCTGAAGCGCAAGCGAAGGGATGTCCATGCGTTCCCTCCGCTCGCGCTTCAGGCTGGTGTCCGATCGTGCAGCTGTCCTTTCTCCAGCCCGTGCGTAATCCGACTAGAATGGTTCGGTGGACTACTGCCAGTCCGGGAATCGGGTCGTCAAGACTACCCGGGTCCGTATCTTCCCGTTCGTTATCGGAGAATGCCGCGCATGGCTCGTCGCGATATTGTCGATCGATCGCAAAGCACCATGATTCTGTTGGTCGCGATCTGCGTTCTGGTCGCAATCCTGTACTGGGCTCAGACCGTGTTGATGCCCATTGCCCTGGCCCTGCTGCTGGCCTCGGCGCTGGCGCCAATCGTCTCCTTCCTGCAACGACGCCGCATCCAGCGAGTGCCGGCAGTCGGCATCGTGGTGCTGGTTGCGCTGCTGATGTTCGGGGGAATGATCTTTTTGGCAGCACTGGAAGTGGAACACGTCGTCCAAAATCTGTCGGAGTACAAGGAAAACCTGTCCAAGAAGATTCGCTCCTTCCGCGGCGAAAAGCCCGGCATCATGGACAAGATTGGCCACGCGTTCGAAGAACTCACCAAAGAGATTGAAGCGGAGCCCGCGCCTGGAGGCACGGCCGGAGTTCATCACCCGCTGCTGGTACGCATCGTACCGGAACGATCCACAGGCTTGTCCCTTTTCCCCCAGGTCGCGCTGCCCCTGGGATCGATCTTTGGGCGAATCAGTCTGGTCGTCGGCCTGTGTATTTCGATGCTGCTCTATCGCGAGGACTTGCGCAACCGTCTGCTTCGACTCGCCGGTTCGGGCCGGCTGACGACGAGTACGCGCGCCATCGAGGAAGCGACACTGCGCATCAGCCGCTACTTGCTGGTTCAGGCGAGCTTCAACCTTGCGTTCGGCCTCGTCTTCGGCTTCGTTCTGACCCTGGTAGGAATTCCGTCCGGTCTGCTCTGGGGGATGCTGGCCGCGGTGCTGCGCTTTATTCCCTACATCGGCACCTGGATGGCGGCGGTTCCCCCGCTCTTGTTGAGTTTGGCGGTGTTCGACAACTGGCCGCGCGTCGGCTTGCTGGTCGCGCTGGTGGCGGCCCTGGGGATGTGCGCCAATTATCTGATCGAACCGCGGCTGGTGAGCCGAAACACCGGCCTCTCGCCGTTCGCGCTCGTCGTCTCGGCGGCGTTCTGGACCTGGCTCTGGGGACCGAGCGGACTGGTTCTGTCCACGCCGATGACGGTCTGTCTCGGCGTGCTGGGCAAACACGTTCCCCAGCTGACGTTTTTCAGCGTGCTGCTGGGCACCGAACCGCCGATGCAGGCACAATTCAGCTTCTACCAACGTTTGCTGGCCCGCGACGAGCCGGAGGCGACCGAGCTTGTCGAAACGTACCTGGAGACGCACTCGCGGCTGGATCTCTTCGACGAGGTGATCTTGCCGACACTTGCTCACGCTCGTGCCGATAAGGAGCGGAGCGAGCTGGACGATGCCGAGGTAGTTGCGATCGTCCGGACAACGCGCGAGTTGGTCGAGGAGCTTCCGGAGGAAAACGGAGCACCTACCGGGGAAGTGCCGGCGGCCGAAACCGCAACGCCGCCGATTCCGGACGAGCCTTCCATCCTCATCCTCGGTTTTCCGGCCCGCGACGAAGTAGACGAGCTGGCACTATCTCTTTTTCAGCAGGCGATGGCCGGGACGAGGTGTCGCATCGAAGTCGTCAGTTCCAAGGCGGTTTCAGCCGAGATGGTGCAGCGCGTGGCCAAGGATCAGCCGGCGGTCGTCCTGATCGTGTCGGTGCCCCCGATCGGACTGGCCCAGACGCGTTATCTTTGCAAACGTCTCCGTATGAAATTCCCTCAACTGACCATCCTGGCCGGCTGCTGGGGCGCGCCGGAGGAGGCGGATCACTGGATCAAATTGCTTCAAGCCGCGGGTGTTAACCAAGTGG
>JBBQPD010000722.1:0-3982 GCA_038331535.1 Gemmatales bacterium
GACCTGGGCCAGCGTCGGGATCGTGGGCATCGTCGGCACCACCAGCAACTCGGCTTGCTCGAACACCTTCAAACAGGCCGCGCGCAACGCCTGGAGACGGTACATGCCCTTGAAGACGTCCACCCCCGACACCGCGGCACCCCTTTGAAGGATCGCGCGGGTGACGGGGTGCAGCGCGTCGGCGTGGTCGCGCAAATAATTCTCCACTCCCGCCAGGCGTTCCGCGAGCCAGGGGCCTTCGTACAGCAAATCCGCGACTTCGCGGAACGGGCCGAGATCGATGGCAAGGCGTCGTCCGCCGAGCGCCTCCAGCCGGTCGAGCGCTTGTCGGAACAGACGCGCCTGCGCCTCGTCGCCGAAGAACTCCAGGTCCGCGTCGCACGGCGCCGCAAACACCGCAGGCATCGGACCGCTGCCGGACGTCGAGGCCGGCGCGCCGCGCATCACGTCGAACACGGTCCGGGCGTCGGCCACGGTCAGGGCCAGCACGGTCACGCAATCGAGTGATCGACAGGCCGGTATCACGCCCTCGGTGCTGAGCAGGCCGGGCGTCGGCTTGAGACCGACGAGGTTGTTGCAGCCAGCCGGCACTCGTCCCGAACCGGCGGTATCGGTGCCGAGGGCGAAGGAGACCAGCCCCGCGGCCACTGCGACGGCCGACCCGGAACTGGACCCGCCCGACGCGAACGCCGGATCGAAGACGTTGCGACAGGCGCCAAACGGACTGCGGTCGCCGACCAGTCCGGTGGCGAATTGATCGAGATTGGTTTTGCCCACGCACAGGGCGCCGGCGTCTTGCAGCCGTTGGACGACCGGCGCCGAGCGCTGCGGGTTGTACGTGATCGCGGGACAGGCGGCGGTCGTCGGCTGCCCGGCCACGTCGATGTTGTCTTTGACGGCGAAGGGCACGCCGTACAGGGGCAGGGTCTCACCGGCGGCCCGGCGTCGTTCGACCGCCTCGGCCTGAGTCTTCAACTCCTCCGCGGGGGCAAGGTGAATCCACACGGCGGGCTCGGTGTGGGCGGCGATGCGCTCGCGGATACGCGCGACCACGTCAAGCGGACGGACCTCTCCCGCTTGGTAGAGGTTCATCAAACGGTTCAGGTCGAGACTGCGCAAGGGCGGGTCCAGGGAGGCAGGCATGGAGAGAGTTGCCTTTCCGGCGCCGATCCAGGGAGAGCGTCTTTATTGGGGTGGGCAGTGGGCAATTATGATGCCGACTACTTGCGGGCGAAGGGCGAGGAAAGAGTACGAAAACGCAAGTTGCCAATTGGTAGGTGGTTGCGATCAGAATCACGAGCCGTTTCCAGCGAGAATGGCAAGCACATCGAGTGGTTGTTTCATGCGATTGCGATCATAACAGGCAGGGGACGCATGAATTGTGTGCATGTATTTGGACTACGCCGACCGGCGCGGTTTCGCTTTATTCATTGGAAAGAATCAGCAGGTACCCACGTAGTCTGTCTAGTCAACTCCCCGACTCAGACTTCTGCTCAACAGTTGCCGTATCAATGCCCTTTGCCTCGCCCGCCAGCTTTTTCTCTTCATTGACACCGAGGGAAAACTGCTCGAGCCGGTCGAGAAGATCGTCCCGCAGCTGGTCGAACGTCTTGCAATGGATCTGCTTTGAGTTGAGCAAGACGTGTTCGTGCCGCCATCGAAGTCGTTGCTCTTCTCGTTTTCCAAGATGTTCTGTTCTGCCGATCACGAGGATGCCGAGGTGCCGGATCGTGCGGCTCCCAAACTTGTCCTCGAATTCAACGGTCTGCCTTTGGTCTTCGAGCTAGAAGAACCAGTCCACGAGCTGGCTGAAGCCGTGTTCAAACCGGGGCGACCACTCGGGCGTTGCTTTCCTTTTCACGAAGATGCTTTCGGGAGAGGCATCCTCGAATTCGATGAAGGCGAAGGCGCTGTTCTTCGAGTCTCCGACGACAAGGTCGGCAACGAAATCCCCGAACAGTGGCAGCTCGTGCGCCACCAAATCGTAACGGACGATATCCGGGTGATAAGAACCGAGGAACGCCGAAAGCTGGAGACGTTCCTTGAAGAAGGGGAGAACCTGCTTCCGCTCTTGGAGTTCGACGTTGGAAGCGAGGAAGTCTCGCAGTTGCTCCGCCTCCTTGCGGCACTGTTCCGGATCAAAGTGGATCCTCTTGAATTCTTTGGTCATGGAACGACGGTCGCCTCCCGCTGTTGCTCCCGAAACAACTCGAGCGTTTCCTTCCGCACGATGTCGGAGAGTTCGATGTCGCCTGCGGCCAGCGGCATGACGAAGGCTCGCAAGTCCGGGGTGACGCGCAGCAGGTAGGTCGGTTTGTCCTGACCGAGGCGCACCACGCGGTCGCGGGGCCAGGAAGCGGCATCATGATCCAGGAGGGATTCCGCCGCCGCCAGCACCGCTTGCCGATCCTTGTCGGAAAGCGAGGCCAAAGCGGTTTGGGCACGAGGGTGAATCCTGACTTCGAATCGACGACTTGTCTCAATGTACTTCAGCACCCGCTCGCCAATCGCATTTCTGACCCAGATAAAAGGCTTTCCGTCGGTCGGACGCGCGTAGCCGGGATCGACCAGCCCAAGTTCCGCCAACCGCTGGAGGAGGCCGAACATTTCTGTGTCAACGTCCTTGGCATTCTGGATGAAACCGCGTTGTTGCAGGAGGCGGAGCACCCCTAGCATCGTCGGAGAGTCGATCTGTTCGGCCAATCCAGGAATGGCTTCGTTCGTAGCAAGGTCGGCTGGCATCGTTGTTCCCTACCAGGTTGCAATTTGTCTGCCCCAACTACGTTTGCCGGACGTGACCTCTATTGTACCGCTGTTGCCGCGACGAAGCACAAGGAGGATCGGGAAATTACGCACCAAGCTGCGCGGATGCCCACCTGCGGTTCCCCCAAACTTCGACACTACCGAGAACCCGCTTCCCTGGATTCGTGTCTTGCTATCCTTATAGCAGCAGACAGGGCATCCCCCATCCCCGGACGACGACGATCATGGTCGATAACGCACCCTATCTCTCCCACCACCACAACGGCATGACCATTGAGGGCTATTCGCGCGCCGCCGTGCAGTCGTACTGGCGCATCCCGGAACTGAAGCTCGGCTTCGACCTCGGCGCCCACCCGTGGGACTTCATGGGCACGCCGACCTGGTTGCTGTCGCACACGCACCTGGATCACGTCGCCGCCCTGCCCGTCTACGTCGCGCGCCGGCGCATGATGAAGATGGAACCGCCGGTCATCTATGTCCCGGCGCCGGCCGTCGAGGACGTGCGCCGGCTGCTGCTCATCATGCAGCGCCTCGACCGCGGCCGGCAGGTCTGCGACCTACGCGGTATCGAAGCCGGCGCCGAGGTCGCCCTGTCGCGTGAAAACGTCGTGACGGCGTTCGCCACGACGCACACGATCCCGTCGCTCGGTTTCGTCGTCTGGGACCGGCGCAACAAGCTCAAGGAGGAATACCTCGGTCTGCCGGGCGACCAAATCCGCGACCTGAAGCAGTCGGGCGTGGCGATCACGCGCGAAGTGCGCACGCCGCTGCTGGCTTACACCGGCGACACCAGCCCGGCCGGCCTCGATGCCTGCGACGCCGCCTTCAAGGCCAGGGTGCTTATCACCGAGTTGAGCTTCATCCGGCCCAACCATCGCCGCGAGAAGATCCACAAGTTCGGCCACATGCACCTGGACGACTTCATCGAACGCGCCGACCGCTTCGAGAATGAGCTGATTATCTGCGGCCATCTCAGCACGCGCTATCACCCCAACGAGGTGCGCCGCGTCGTCGAGGCCAAGCTGCCGCCGAAGCTGCTTGAGAAGATTCGGTTGTGGATTTGAGAGTCTATCTCAGAATCACTTATTTTCACGAGCCGCGACCGTCAGGGAGCGCTGGCAGGAGCGCTCCCTGACGGTCTTATTTTCACGAGCCGCGACCGTCAGGGAGCGCTGGCAGGAGCGCTCCCTGACGGTCTTATTTTCACGAGCCGCGACCG
>JBBQPD010000723.1:0-3975 GCA_038331535.1 Gemmatales bacterium
ATCGTCGGGGAAGGTACAACGAGTGGGCACTGGACCTGGCAGAGCGGCTTCCTTTCCGTGCCGGGATCTTTTGGGGATTCACCTCCTTATACCAAAGGTCTATCTTAACCACGACGTTATTTGTGAAACGGACCACTTAGCGGTCCCGCGCCGCTAAGCCGCAAGCGGGAATCGATTGCTTGACTGACTCACGCCGCACGCCTAGAAATAACAGGAGGACGCCCACCCTCTTGTCGGAGTCATTTCACGCATGTCAGAGTCCCCTGCCAAGACCCGACGTGCGGCGCGTAACGGTAAGGACTGCCCCCCGTCCGTCGATCACGCCCGCATTGAGGCGGCCGTCCGCGAGATCCTGCTGGCCGTCGGCGAAGACCCCGACCGTGAGGGGTTACGCGAAACCCCCGCCCGCGTCGCCCGCATGTACGCCGAGATCTTCTCCGGCCTGCACTGCGACCCGCGCGATCTGCTCAAGAAGACGTTCACCCAGAAGTATAACGAGATGGTGATCGTCAAGGACATCCGCTTCGCCTCGACGTGCGAACATCACTTGCTGCCCTTCACCGGCAAGGCGCACCTCGCGTACCTTCCCGGAGGCAAGATCGTCGGGCTGAGCAAGCTGGCCCGCGTCGTCGATGTGGTGGCCCGCCGGCCGCAGGTCCAGGAGCGCATGACCGAGGAACTGGCCGACCTGTTGGTGGAAGAGCTTGGCGCGCGCGGCGTCGCCGTCATCCTGGAGGCGACGCACACGTGCATGACGATCCGCGGCGTGCGCAAGCCCGACAGCCTGTGTACGACCAGCGCCATGCGCGGCGGCTTCCGCGACAATCATTCGACGCGGTCGGAATTGCTCTCCCTCATCTACGGCGCCCGGTGACGTGATGCTCACCCTGTTCTGCCTGCGCCTCGGCTTCGGTATGCTCGCCTGTCTCCTGATTCTACCCGCGGCCCAGGTTCACCCGCGCTTCTATCGCACCCACTTTCTGACCGTGCTTGGACTCTCCGGTCTTGCCCTGTGGGGCGCCTGGGGAGGAGCCAGCGCCGTCATTTCCGGCCTGATCGGGGCAGCGGCGACACTGGCGTTTCTTGCGGCCGTCGTCTGGTCCGTCGAGGGAGCCCCGGGCGGAAGAACGCTGATTGTCCTGACTGCGGCGACGATGGCGGCGGCCCTCGTGTTGCTGGAACAGACTCCTCAAAGTGTGGACGGCGCTGTCGAATCGCTGACGCTGGCCGCTCTCCTTGCTGGCGACCTGACCTCCGCGGCGCTGCTGGGCACGGCGATGACGGCGATGCTGATGGGTCATTCGTACCTGATCGCGCCCGCCATGTCGATGACGCCGCTGCTGCGGCTCCTGGCAGCCTTCGCCGTCGCGGCCGTGCTGCGCATGGCGGCGGACGGCTTCGGCCTCTGGCGCTGGACCGCCGTCCATTCGACGCGTACCCTGACTAATGAAGACCTGTTGTGGTTGCCGGTGCGCTGGTTGGTAGGGTTCCTGCTGCCGCTGGGACTCGGGTGGATGGCCTGGCAGACGGCGCGCATCCGCTCGACACAATCGGCAACGGGGATCCTGTACGTGGTGGTGATCTTCTGTTTCCTCGGCGAGCTGACCAGCCAGCTGTTGCGCGTGAAAAGTTTGACGTTGTGAAGCAACCCGCGCATCGGTGCATCTAGCCCCTGGCAAGTCGGGGCAATTTGAGATTGAGAGACTCCGTGAACGTCCGCTTTGACTGTCCGCTTTGCGAAACTGCCGGCGGCCGACTGGATACGTCCGGTCCCTCGGAATGGCCCTGTCCGGGTTGCGATCACACGACGCGCCTGCTCGATCCCGATCCGGCGGTGCCGGCGTGCGCGGTGTGCGGTTGCTCGGACGTGTATATCAGGAAAGACTTCCCGCATGCGATTGGTGTGACCATCCTGGCGCTGGCCTGCGCCGGCTCGACGGTGACGTACTTCCTCTACGAGAAATGGCTGACGTGGGCCGTGCTGATTGGCTCCGCGGCGTTCGACGGCTTGCTCTATCTCTGGGTGAAAGACGTCATCGTCTGCTACCGTTGTCAGGCTCACCATCGCGGTTTCTCCGTCGAGGCGAAACACCAACCCTTCGAGCTGACGATACACGAGCGTTATCGCCAGGAACGCATCCGCCGCGAACAAGTTCAAAAAAATCACGAGCCGCGACCGTCAGGGAGCGCTGGCAGATGCGCTCCCTGCCGGTCGCGGCTCGTGAGAGTCGGTCGCGACGAGGCATTCTCCGTACTCTTTCTCCTTCACCGTGCCAGTCATGGACCCGCAACTGCGCGATCGCGTACACGACGACCTGAAAGGGATCGTCCGAGGAGACCTTCTCTTCGACGACCTATCGCGCGTTTTGTATAGCAGCGACGCTTCCGTCTTCACGGTCATGCCGCTCGGCGCGGTGGCCCCGCGCGACGAGGCGGACGTGCAGGCGCTGGTGCGTTACGCTGCTGACAAGCAGGTGTCGTTGATCCCGCGCGGCGCCGGCACCGGCCTCGCCGGCGAATCGCTCGGCCCCGGCCTCATCGTCGATCTCAGCAAATACTTCCGGGCGATTCTCGACATCGGCTCGGACACGATTCGCGTGCAACCGGGCGTCGTGTACCGCGAGCTGACGCGCCGACTCGCCTCGATCGGTCGGCGCTTCGCGCCGGATCCCGCGAACGTCGAATGCACCCTCGGCGGCATGTTGGCCAACGACGCTTCGGGGACGCGGGCGCTGAAGCACGGCTACACGCGCGCGCACGTCTCGTCGCTGCGCGTGGTCCTCGATAACGGCGAGGTGGCGACCGCGGATCGCGTGCCGCGCTGGCCGGCCGTTTCCGGTGGGTTGTCGTGGAAGAGCGGCGAATTGCCCGCCTGGAAGACGGAGAACGCCCGTTTGGAAGACGTGGTTTCCTCGGTCGTCACCCTGCTGGAGCGGAACGCCGAGTTGATCCGCACCTGCCGGCCGAGCACTCCTTTCAACCGCTGCGGCTACTTGCTGCACGACGTACTCGACGACGAGAGCCTCGATCTGGCCCGGCTGCTGGTCGGCAGCGAGGGCACGCTCGCGTTGTTCACCGAGGCGACGCTGCGCACCATCCCGTTGGCGGGAGGACGTGCCCTCGTCCTGCTGGCTTTCGACAGTCTCGACGGCGCCTTGCGGGCAAGTCAGGCGGCGTGCCAGACCGGTCCGAGCGCCTGCGATCTGATCGACCGCCGTCTCCTGCGCCTCGCGCGCGGCAACGATGCCGCACTGGCCTCCCTCGTGCCGGCGGCGGCGGAAGCCGTGCTGCTGGTTGAGTACGAGGAAGACACGCAAGTCGCGGCGACGCGGGCCGCGCGCGCTCTCGTGGACCGTCTGCACCGCTCCGATCGCCTCGCCGCCCTGGCGCGCGTGGCCATCGATGACGCCGAGGTCGAGCGCTTCTGGCAAGTGCGCGAAGCGGCGTTCCCCTCGCTGTACGGCCAGCGCGGCACAGCGCAACCGCTGGCATTTATCGAGGACGTCGGCGTCCCGACCGCTGCCCTGCCGGAGTACCTGCACCGCATTCAGGACCTTCTGCAACGGCATGAGCTGACGGCTTCGTTTCTGATCCACGCCGGAACGGGGACGGTCCACATGCGGCCGTTTCTCGACCTGCGCCGCCGCGACGACGTGGCCCGCATGTGGACGCTGGCCGAGGACGTTTACGCCATCGTGCTCTCTCTCGGCGGCACGATCAGCGCTCAGCACGGCACCGGACTGGCCCGGACGCCGTGGGTCGGCCAGCAGTACGGCCCGCTCCAGCGCGTGTTTCGCGACCTCAAGTCAATCTTCGACCCGCGCCATCTCTTTAATCCCGGCAAGATCATCGGTCCATCGCCGGGGATGCCGTTCTGGCCCGTCCGGCAGAGTGCGGAGTGCGGAGTGCGGAGTGCGGAGTTAAAGACGGAAAACGCTGCGGCAGATACCGCCAAAGAGGGCGAAGCGAACCCGT
>JBBQPD010000724.1:0-3964 GCA_038331535.1 Gemmatales bacterium
GACTGAATCTTGCGCAGTTCCTTCCCCGTGGCAGCGTCGAAGAACACGAGCGCGTTGCTGCGCTCATTGCCGCCGGAGACGGGGACCAGAACGAGTTGCCCGTCCGGGGAGAAGGCCAGTCCTGGGCCGGTGCCGCGCGAACCTCTGGATCCCCCGCCAATCACGATGACGAAGGTGCCATCCCCCGCCGCCTGGGCTGGGCGGATGGCGAACTGCCGCAGATCGACGCCCTTGGCCACGTCATGAAGGCGGATCGCGTTGTCGCTTCCTCGCGAGGCCAGAACGGTGCCGCCGGGAGAAAAAGCCAGGGCAATGGTACCGTTTGGATGTCCCTTGATCCGATGCAGTTCCTTGCCGGTGGCCGTTTCATGGATGTGGATGGTGTTGTCGGCGTTGGCCAGGGCGACAGTCTTGCCATCGGCAGAGAAGGCCGCCACGGTGGTCCGGGCCGGAGCAGGGAACGCCCCCAGACACTTGCCCGTAGTCGCTTCCCAGCGGCGAATCACCCGGTCGAATCCCCAGGTGACCGCCGTCTTGCCGTCAGCCGAGAGGGCGATTGCGGTGGGCGCTCGCCAGTGACCCTCGATCAGGGGCAACTCCTTGCCGCTGACCGTCTCCCAGAGGCGAATCGTGCTGCCCGCAGCCGAGGCCACCTTCTTGCCGTCCGGGGAAATGGCCAGCACGCGCGTTTCCGGACCGGAGACGCCAGGGGCGATGAAGACGAACCCGCCGCCGGTGCGCTGGGGCGGTTCGGCGTCGCTGAGTTGATGCAATTCCTTGCCCGTCTCGGTTTCCCAGAGCCGGACGCGCTGGTTCCTGCCGCGAACCGCGAGCGTCTTGCCGTCCGGCGAGAACACAAACGCCAGGATGCTGCCGTCGGCCGGTTTGATCTGGCGAATCACCTTGCCGGTATCCGCCTCACACAGGTGGACGATGTTGCCCGCGCCGCAGGCCAGGATTTTCCCGTCCGGGGCGATTGCGAGCACCGAGGCCAGGCCGCCGTCCGGCGGCTTGATCTTCCGGATTTCCTTGCCCGTGACAGGGTCCCAGAGCTTGATCGAGTTGACGGCTTCTTCCTTGTTGTAATCCGTCGTCGCGATGGCCAGGGCCTTGCCGTCCGGCGTGAAGGTCATGCCCACAGAGTCCGGGCTTCCCCCGCCGATGGCGAACACGAGGCCCTCCTCACGGCGCTGCCGTGAGGGCTTGATCTGGTGGAGTTCCTTGCCTGTCTGAGCCGACCACACGAGGAGAGTGCCGTTGGCGGTCCGGCCGGCCAGTGTCTTGCCATCGGGAGAGAAGAGCAGTCCGGCCAAACCGGAGCGCGCTCCCTCGACCTGGCGAAGCTCCTTGCCGCTCTCGACCTCCCAGAGTTGGACCACGCCGCCGGCCCCGGCCGCCAGGGTCTTGCCGTCCGGCGACAAGGCGACGACGGTCCCCGTCTCCCCCCCTCCCCCGGCCATCATCATCTGCATGACGGCATCGGGTCCGGGCTTCTCGTCCTCTTTCTTTAGAGGCTTCGGAGCCGCTGGCTTCGGTCGTGCGAATCGGCGAACCTCCTTGCGGCTTTTGAGGTCCCAGAGACGGACCGTGCCGTCCTGCCCGGCCGTGATCAGTGTCTTGCCGTCCGCTCCGAAGGTGACGAACGTCACGTCGGCCCCGTGGCGCAAGCGCGTCGTCCCCAGCCGGGCCAGCGCGCCCGCCGGCAGCGAGTCGCCCTGGAGGTCGGCGTCCTTGGTCTGCGCCTGTTGCGGTTTGTCTTCCCCCTTGGGGGCATCAGCCGCCGACTGGAGTGGTCCAACGCCGGCGATGGCCAGACAGGCCGCTGCCGCCAGCGCCGCCACCGTCCACGCGGTTCGTTTGCCCAGACGGGAAGGGAGTCCCACGGGGTTGCGTCGCAACATGTCAATCCTCCGGAGAATCTCGGGACGGCGGCGCCAAAGAGCGGGGGCCAGGGAACTGCGTCCCCGTCCTTGCTCCAGAGCCAACCGCGCCAGACATCGCACATAGACGTTTGCATCGTTCGCCGCCGCCACCCAGGCGTCCGCGGCAAATTCCTGTTCCAGCCGCAGCCGGCCGGCCAGCCAGCGAACCACGGGGTGGAACCAGCACAGGCACAGGACCAACTCCGCAACCAGCCCGGCGAGGAAGTCGCGCCGCCGGACGTGAGCCAGTTCATGCCCCAAAATCAACTCTCGTTGCTCGTTCGACCAGTCGCGCCGGCAGGCAGCAAGATCACAGGACGGAGCAGACCCAGCGTCAACGGCGAGCAGACGGCCGGGATTTCCCGCAGTTCGACAGCCGGGAGGCCGAGACGCCGTGCCAGAATCGCCGCGCAGTCAAGCCACTCCGGATCGCGGATCGGGCGAGCTTGGCGCGCGACGCGGTACAACAGCGACAGCCGCACCAGCGCGCGGATCAAGCAAACCAGGGTGCCGAGCAACCACAGGGCAGCCAGCATACCGGCAATCGAGCTTCCCTCGGTCCGCAGGGGGGAGACTGGCTCCGCGAGTCGAACAATGCCCTCGACCTCTTCCGGCTGCATCGACATATTGACGACGACCGGAGTCGCTTTCGCCGGTTTCGTATCGTTGCCCTGCTGGGTGGGCTCTTCGGGTATGAGCGGTGTTTTCGCCGGAGGCGGAGTCACCATAACGACGAGTTCCGCATCCAGCCGGCTCGTCTCGCCTGAGCGGACGATAAACCTGGGCGTTGGCGAACTATCGGAGGTGGGCGGCGAGGTCTTGCTCGCGTTGATAGGACAGAGGTATTCCGGCAACGGCAACCAGACCGGGGCGACAAGAGCCAGGACAGGCGTCAGCAGCACTCCGACCAGGCCCGCAAGGAGACAGGCCCCACGCAGCGCCGGACCCCAGCGCCGCGCCGCCAGCCAGGCCAGCAGGCCCAGGAGCGCGATGAGGGTCACCTGGATGAGGATCACCCCTCCCCAGAATGCGCCCGCCAGGACATACTCGGAATATGTCATGTTTCTTCCTCCGAGGAAGGGGAGGCGTCCGGCCGTTGACGCGACCGGCGCGAGGCCGGCGGTTCGCTCTCGCGCAGGATTTCCTCAAGCGCGGACCGATCCGCGGCGGTCAGCTTCTCCTCCTTCAGGAGCTGGATCAGGAAGGCGGGCGCCCGTCCCACGCCGACGCGAGTGAGGAAGTCGGCCAAAAGGTCTCGCGTGGTCTCATCGCGGCTGCAGGCCGGCACATAGAGGGAGCGCCCAGGACGGCCCGTCTGAGCCACATAGCCCTTGTGGATCAGGAGAGTGAGCTGCGTGGCCACCGTGGATGGCGCGACGGGTTCGCCGCTGTTTTCGTTGAGCGCATCCTGGATTTCGCCCAGCCGCGCCTGCCCCAGCGACCACAGCACCTGCATGATCTCCAGTTCGCGTTCCGTCAAATTTTTCGTCGGTCTGCGTGCCATGCTCGTTGTTTCACCTGGGACTGTGGCCGAAGGGAATCGTTGAGAGAGGATCCGAAAATTGTACCACTTCTACGAAAATCGAAAAGAAGAGTCTCGCTTCACCGCATCATCACCTACTTGCGCTTTGCGTGAAACGCGCTGGTCGAAGTGTTCGCCGGCAACGGATCCGGGGTCGTTTCGGACAGCGTACACGTTTTCAGACAGCGCGGACACATGATCTTTCGGCCCTGGTTGCCGGCCTCGAATTTCAACTTCTGACCGCACGAAGGACAGCGGAAATAACAAGCTGGCTTCGACTTCTCTCGCGGCAAGTAGACGAACCGATATCCGGCCGCTGCCGCGAGGAGTATTACACCGAGAATGATGAAATACGGCATCTCCAACCCACCCCTGTGAGGGAGCAGCAACTGCTGGCACCCGAGTTTCTACAAAAATAGAACGTCAGTTAATCAGACGAGGCAGAGAGCGGCAACTAACCGTGGAGCATCAGTTTTCTACGAAAATAGAAAGTGTCGATCGGCGAACGGGGGCGTCATTT
>JBBQPD010000725.1:0-3959 GCA_038331535.1 Gemmatales bacterium
CCTTTTTAACCCCCGCTGTTTTTGTTGTTGGGCGCGGGGGGGGGGTCCCCCCGGGTTGACCCCCGGGGCGATCCCCCCCCCCGCTCGCCTTCACGCGGAGTCGAACGCATGTCCACGACCGTAACCCCGACCGCGCTGAAACCGCGCGCCCCGCGCCGTTGGCGCGACCTGCGGCGTTCCGTGAAGCTCTGCGTTCTCGGCTTCGTCGGCCTGCTGCTGTTCGCCGGCCTCGAAGTGGCGTCGCGCGTCTACTGGAAAGCGGCGAAGGGCGTGCCGCCGAACCACCCCGATCAAATCTGGCGCTCCTTCTTCCGCGAGTTGAACGAGGCCCACATCGACGCCGTCGCCCCATTCCACGGCGACGACACCTATGACGTACTGCTGCTCGGCGGTTCCGTGTTTCACTATGCGTTCGGCGATATCGGGGAGCGCTTGCGTGTCGGCCTGGAACAGAAGCTCGGCCGCAAGGTGCGCGTCGTCAACCTCGCCAGCCCCGGCCGCATCACGCTCGATAGCCGCGTGAAATACGAACACCTCACCGACAAGCGCTTCGACCTCGTGATCGTCTACGAGGGCATCAACGACATCAAGCTGAACAACACGCCGCCGGGCAAGTTCCGCCCCGACTACTCGCATCACCCGCGCTACGCTCAGCTCAACCACCTCGCCCTGTCTCGACAGCCGCGCTACCTGATGCTCCCGTTCACGGCGTACTACCTGGCGACGAGCCTGCAAGACTCGCTCGGCCTGTCGGCGCGGCCGGGTCAGGAGTTCAACGCCCACGGCCGGGAGATCAAAACGCCGTTGACGTTCGAGACCAACCTGGAGGCGATGGCGGCCACGGCGAAACAGCGCGGCGACCGCCTGCTGCTGCTGACGTTCGCCTCGCACATCCCGAAGGACTACACCGAGGAGGCGTTTCAGGCCAAGCAGCTCGATTACGTCGGCTACGACTACCCGGCGTCGCTGTGGGGCGAACCGGAGACCGTGGCGAAGGCGCTCGCCATGCACAACGCCGCCACGCGCCGCGTCGCCGCCCGCCATCCGGAGGCCATGCTCCTCGACACCGCCGCGCTGATGCCGGACGATGGCGTCTATTTCACCGACCCGTGCCATCTCACGAAGAAGGGCTGCGAGCGTTTTGTCGAGAATGTGCTGGCGAATTTGGATGTGGAGAAGTTGAAGAAGAATTAGCCACAGATGAACACAGATGAACACAGATAAAATCAGAAGCAGGATGTAGGTCAGGTTGTGCCTGACCTACTCTCTCTTCTTTTTGATTGTCTTTATCTGTGTTCATCCGTGTTTATCTGTGGCTAAATTCTCTTCGCTACAGTGCCGCCCGTCTCCCCGCCTTGCTCGGCTCGATGCACGCCCCCGCCGTCGGCAGCATCTTGCGCGGGCTGCACCGTCCCTCCGGGTTGAACGCCGTCCGCAGTCGTACCATCATCGCCAGGTCTGCCGGCGCGAACAGCTTCGACATGAAGTCGATCTTCTCCACACCGATGCCATGCTCGCCCGTTACGCTGCCGCCGACGTTGATGCACTCATCCAAAATCTCGTTGCTCGCCAGCAGGACGCGGCGCACCTGGTCGGCGTCGCGCTCGTCGAACAGCAGGATCGGGTGAATGTTGCCGTCGCCGGCGTGGAAGACGTTGCAAATCTTGATCTGATACTTCTCGCCAATGGCGCGGATGACGCGCAGGATGTGCGGCAGCTTCGTTCGCGGCACGACGCCGTCCTGGGTGCAATAACTCGGCGCCAGCCGGCCAACCGCTCCGAATGCCTGCTTACGCGACTTCCACAGCAATAGCCGTTCGGCGTCGGTGTTCGCGCGGCGCACTTCGCGGGCGGCGTTGCGCTTGGCGATGTCCTCGATCTGCTGGGCGTCGGCCTCCAGGCCCGCTTCCAAACCGTCCACCTCCATGATGAGCACCGCCCCGGCGTCGAGCGGGAAGCCGAAGTGAAACGCCTCCTCGATCGCCACCAGGATCGGAGCGTCGAGCATTTCCAGCGCCGCCGGGATGATGCCGGCGCCGATGATGTCGCTGATCGTGTTGGTGGCGTCGTCCACCGTCTCGAAGACGCCGAGCAGCGTGCGATAAGCCTCCGGGTTGCGCGTGATGCGCACCCAGATTTTGGTGACGATGCCCATCGTCCCCTCGGAGCCGACGAGGACGCCGGTCAGGTCGTAGCCGGGGTTGTCCTCCGTCGGGCCGCCGGTCTCGACGATACGGCCATCGGGCAGCACCATCTCGACGCCCAGGACGTGGTTGACGGTGACGCCGTACTTTAGCGTGTGCGGACCGCCAGAGTTGGTCGCGGCGTTGCCGCCGATGGTACACGCCCCCTGGCTCGACGGGTCCGGCGCGAAGTGGTAGCCCTGCGGTTTCAAGTGATTGGTCAGCCACAGGTTGACGACGCCCGGCTCGACGACGGCGTAACGGTTGCGGTAATCGACTTCGAGGATGCGCTTCATGCGCGCCAGCGAGATGACGACGCCGCCGCCGACCGGCAGACAGCCGCCGGCGAGGCTGGTGCCGGCGCCGCGGGGTAGGAAGGGCACGTCCAGCTCGTTGCAGACGCGGACGATCTGCGCCACTTCCTCGGCGGTCATCGGGAAGGCGACGACGTCCGGCCGATTCTTCGCGATGGTGAAGCCGTCGCACTCGTAGACGAGCAGCTCGCCCGGCGAGGCGATGAGCCGCTCGCGGCCGAGGATTTGCGTGAGGCGAGTGACGAGGCTGGAAATAGGTTGGGTAGCAATCATGAGAGCATCGCAATCAGCGCGAGACAGCAGGGCGCAACGACGCGAGAATTTCTCCTGCTGTTATAGGGTTTACGTTTTGCGCGCGAAACGTAAACACGCGGCGCTTCACGGCCGGCTCGCCCAGCGCGCCGGCGGATACCAACCGGCGTTAATGTCCAGGTGCTTGTCGATGAACGGGTTGAACGACCGTCCGTAGAAGAGATCGCGAGGATAGGTGGCGGCCGGGCGCGTCCGTTCGGCTTCGAGCAGCCCTGCCGCGACGCAGGCCTCGGTGACCAGCTCGGAGCAGAAGTAGGTGCTGCGCTCGCCGCGCGGGCCGCCGACGAAGTAGGTGCGCACCGGCCCCCGGCTGCGCAACGGCGTCAACTGCCCGCCGAGACGGATAATGGCGAATTTCTTGCCGTCCACCGCTTGGGCGAACTCCGTCAGCCGGCACGACTCCTCCTTGGTCAAAGGCACGCGCCGCTTGCGAATCCACACGCTGCCCGCGTCGGCGTACTCCTGCAAGTGCGGCAACAAATCGAGCGTACCGACCCACATCGTATCGTTCGGTCCGGCTTCCAGAATGGCGAGACTGCCGTCCGGCCGGGCGAACACGATGGCGGAGCCGTTCGGGTCAAAGGCCAGCGCCATGTAATGCGTAATCCGCCAGAACTTCGAGCCGTCCAGGCGCAACATGATGTCGCCCGGCTGCGGCAGGTACGCTTCCGTCGGCCCGCGCAGCACGTGGTCGATGCAGAACGCGGGCTGATACAGGTACGAAGCGCAGACCGGGGGCGACTCGGCCGCCACGGGCAGGGTGCCAACGGCGAGGAGCGAACAAAGCACGGACAACATGGCGTCAATCTCCGGACGACGAAAGCGAGAACCATCGTCTTCGTAGTTCATCGGCGGATCGATCCATTGCGGTTGAGCCAATCCCGGTATATGGTTCGCTTGAGAACAATCGCGCAGCTGCCCAAGGATTTGTGATTGACGCCACAGCGGTGACGAAGTCTAGTGAGTGGAGATAACGAAATCTTCCTCGTTTAGCCGCCCGTCCGAGACAGGCGGCTAAGAGTCTGTCCCACAAGAGGGTTCTACGAGCCGCGACTGTCAGGGAGCGTTGGCAACATGCCGCTGTCCCACAAGTGGGTTCTACGAGCCGCGGCCGGCAGGGGGCGGTGGGAAACATACGCGGGAAAAAAAA
>JBBQPD010000726.1:0-3958 GCA_038331535.1 Gemmatales bacterium
GGCGGAACAGGTCGTCGAAATTCTGCAAGGGAACGTCAACGCACCGAGTGACTACCTGGAGTGGCTGGCCGCAGAGATTGCGGCCTACACGCGGAACTACTTTCATTACTATGGCCAGGAAAAACGCTGGCCGGAATCATCCTTTTGGCGGAGGCGACAGCTGCCGGCTCCGCGCGAGGAGACGACTGAACGAAGCAGCGAATAGGTATACGCCCGTGCCGCAGCTCGAAGGGCGCTGCGGCATCTTCCGCTGGGAAATCAGCCCTTCTGCTGGCGCCTTCAGGAGCATTTCTGACCGAGGCGCCCTACCTACAGGAGAGGACGAACGATGGCACGAACGACTTTGAGGGCGCTGCTCCTCGTTGGAGCGTTGGGACTCAGCGCCGTCCTGACCATGACCTTCACCACGGCGAAGCCGCCCGAAGCGGCGCCTGCGCGAAAGGTGTTCACGAACAGCGTCATCCCGCTCCCCGACTCGGGGGCGACTCCCCAGGGACTGGTGGTGAACGCGCCGGTCCTGGATCACAAGAAGGAGAAAATGGACGTCGTCTTCTCCCTCGCCATCTCCGACGCCATGCAGGCGAAGCTGGAGGAGAAGGTACTGAAAGGGGAGGTCATCGATCCCGACGAACTGAAGAAGGACTATTCGCCCAAGCCCGAGGACGTCAAGATTCTGGTCAAGTGGTTGAAGGACGAAGGCTTCGAGATCACTCATACCACACCCGATCAGACGAGCGTCTACATTCGCGGGACGATCGCGCAGCTCGAGAAGAGCCTTGAAGTGAAGATGCTCCGCGTGACGAAGAACGGCATCACCTACAACGCGACACAGAACGCTCCGAGTCTTCCGGCCGACATCGGCGCCGGTGTTCAGGCCGTCATTGGGCTTCAGCCGTTCCGTCAGGCCACCAAGAAGAGTCGGATTCATAACCCGGCCTCTCAGGCGGCGGCCCTGACCAATGCTCCTCCGTACCTCGTGAAACAGGTGCTCAAAGCGTACAACGCCGACGACCTGGGTGTGACGGGCAAAGGGCAGAAAATCGCCATCCTGATCGACACGCTGCCCCTCGATGCGGACACCAAGTTCTTCTGGAACAAAAACGGTGTGCCGTTTGTGGCGAATCGGGTCGAGAAGATCAATGTGAAGAACGGGCCGCTGGCCCCGCCGGAGGGCGAGGAATCGATGGACGTCCAGTGGTCGAGCGGCATCGCCCCGGCCGCAACGGTCCGCGTCTATGCGAGTGGGACGCTCTCCTTCGTCGATCTGGACCTGGCTCTCGATCGCATCCTCGCCGATGCGATGACCGATCCAGCACTCCGTCAGGTATCGATCAGCCTCGGACTGGGCGAGCAATTTTTGAGCCCGAGCGGAACCCTGGATGGCGAGATCAAGATCGAGCGCGATAAGTTTCTGAAGTTGGCGGCGCTCGGCGTCAACGTCTTCGTGTCGAGCGGGGATGCAGGGTCGAACCCGGATGCTTCGGGACACGGGACGGGTGGAACGTCCCAGACCGAATGGATGGCGTCCTGCCCCTTCGTCGTCGGCGTGGGCGGTACGAAACTTGTCCTGAAGGCAGACGGTGCGGTGGACAGCGAATCAGGGTGGGCAGGGAGCGGCGGCGGCCAGAGCAAGGTCTTCGCCCGGCCGAGCTATCAAACGGGCCTGCCCGGAATGCCGCAGGGTAATCGGCGCCTCGTGCCGGACGTCAGTCTCCTGGCTGATCCGGAAACCGGAGCTTACGTTCGTCTCCATGGCCACGATCAGCAGATCGGCGGTACCAGCCTGAGTGCCCCGGTGTGGGCCGGCTTTTGCGCCCTCATGAACGAGGCGCGGACGAAGGCGAACAAGCCCACGCTGCCGTTCCTCAACCCGCTCCTGTACAAGCAGATCGGCACCAGCTGCTTCCGGGATATCAAGGGAGGATCCAACGGGGTGTTCAACGCCGATACGGGGTTTGACATGGTGACGGGGCTTGGCGTTCCTCACGTCAAGAACTTGATCAGCAAGTTGAACCAGTGAGCCAGGACGGCACTTCGGTTAAGCCGTGGTTTCAAAACCTAACCCCCCGCCCCCTTCCCTGCGAGGGAAGGGGGAGAAGACAAGGATTCGCCCCCTCCCTTCGTAGGGGAGGGGGTTGGGGGAGAGGTTGTGAAACCACGGCTAAGAAACAAGCAGGATCCCGCGAACCCTTACCGCAGCGAATCTAATAGCTTCAACCGCACCGCCGACAGCGCCGGCAAGAGACCGCCGACGCAGCCCATCAGGATCGCGAAGCCCATGCCGGCGCCGAGGATGGTGCGGTCCACCACTAGCTGCAACACCACACTCTTGCCGCCGCCCTGGCCGCTGCTGATTTGGCTCGTCGCCGACACGCCGTCCACGAGGTAGCCCAGCGCGCAGCCGATGACGCCGCCGACCACGGCCAGCAGCAGCGACTCCAGGAAGAACGACAGCAGAATCTGCCAGCGCGCGAAGCCGAGGATGCGCAGCACGCCAATGTCGCGCGTCCGCTGGGCGATGGCGGCGAACATCGTATTCATCACGCCGAAGACGCCGCCGATGGCCATGACCGCCGCCACGAAAATGATGGCGAAGAGGAAGGTCTTGTTCGTATCGCTCAGCGATTCAAAGTATTCGGCCTCCGTTTTCGCCTGGATGGCGGGACTCTTGAAATCGCTCGTCAGCATCTTGGCCACTGCTTCGGGGTCTTCGCCGTCCTTGACGCGCACGACCGCCGTGCTGCGCGTGGTCTTACGTGTCATTTCGCCCACGATCTGGCGTTTGGCCCACAACTCGGAATCGAACGTCTTGCCCGTCGATTTCATGATGCCGACGACGACCCAGCGGCGCGGCCCCAGCTCGAACGTATCGCCTAGCTGTACCGGCGGTTTTTCCGGGGCGTTGCCGAACAACGAGTTGACCCAGGGCATGAAGCCGGTCTTCCCCGGCCGGTCGGTGTCCTGCCCCAGCTCGCGCGCCAGTCCCTCGCCCAGTACGCACTGGATGTAGCTGTCGCTCTGGCCGTCCTTTTCTAGTTTCTGCACGCCGGCCTCGCCGAACCACTGCCCGCCTTCGTAGAACTGCAAGTCGTGAACCGCGCCGGATACCTCGGGTTCCTCGACGCCGCGCACCTGGACGAAGCGCCGCTGCCGGCCGCCGGGCTTGGCGTTGGGGATTTGCTGGTTGATGACCTGGAATAGCTCCCAGCTGAACATCATGCGATCCTGGCCATTGGGTGAAGGCATCATCTTGATGTAGCGGCTGAACTCGCTAGGCAGCTTACCGATGTCGCCGTAACCGAGGTCGCTGAACACCTCGTCGGTAGCGCCGTCGGCCAGGATCATGACGTTCCCCGGCACGGAACTGCCTTTCGTCAAAGCGTACATGCCGTTGACGAACGCGAGCAGCACTGTCGTCAGGCCGACGACAAGGATAAACGCCAGCCCGGTGAGGACCGTGATGCGCCAGCGCACCATCAGGTTGCGCACGTTGTAACCGAGCGGCACGCGTTTCACCACGCCGGCCAGCTGGAGCAGCAGCACTACGATCAGTACGGCGCTAACGAGAAGCGTGATGCCGACGACCAGCCCTAACAGGCCGAAAAAGACCGACAGTCCAATAGTGGACAATGTCAAGGCGACGGCCTTGTACAGCGGCGGATTCGTGTAGCTCAGGACCATGAGCGTCAAGCCGCCGACAGTTACGATCAGAAGGGCAGCGAGACGGAGGATTTTTCCCATAGCGATGAGCCATCCAGCGGAGCGAGAAACCGAAGCCCGTCTACATCCGTACGGCGTCCTGACGAGCCGCGACCGTCAGGAGCGCTCCCTGTCGGTCGCGGCTCGTCAAGACTACATCCGTACGGCGTCCTGACGAGCCGCGGCCGGCAGGGAGGGCTCCCGGACGGTCGCGGCGCGTCAAGCCGATGACAGCGATCGTGGTAAAAAAGTCTGTACC
>JBBQPD010000727.1:0-3955 GCA_038331535.1 Gemmatales bacterium
CGTAAATCGCTGATACTCAGTTGACGCCCATGAGTTTCAACGCCTTTTCCGCTTCCAGCTGAAGCCGTCCCGTCGTGTCGATCTTATCCTTCTGCGCCTTTCTCAAGGTCTCAACGACGCCCGGATGATCGGCGGCGGTCTTGCCCATCATGCCGAGCGCCTGGGCCGCCATGAAGCGGGCATCGCCGCCCTTGCGCTCGTCCGAGCGCGTGGTGCCGGGATCGCCCTCACGGCCGACGGTCGTCACCCGCGCTTCGGTCCCCTGATAGACGTAGAGTTTGTCGTTGCTCAGCATGTGCAGCAACTCGTCGGCGGCTTTCTTCGGGGCGCGCTCGCCGAGGTTGAAGGCGAGAGCACGGGCCGCGTCATAGCGCACGACCGGAGCCGAATCCAGACTGCCATCGCTCAACACCGTCGTCAGGACTTGCTCCGCACTGCGGCGGTCGCTCGCGCTATCGATTTCGGGAAACCTTTTGGGGTCCATGTTGAGGAAGACCCAGATGCACCGATGCCGGACACCAACATTGGTGTCGCGAGCGATCACGTCGAGCAGCGTCGGCATCGCCTGGTGCGTGTTCGGATAGCCCATTTGCACGAAGACCTCGGCGATGTATTTCCGCACCTCGCGCTCGCGCGTCTCCTGCGTTTCCTCGGTCCGCAGCGCCTCCAAAAGTTGTCGGGTTACTTTCACGGAGTCCGGGCCGATCTTCGTCAGAGCGACGGCAGCCCGCGCACGCACCGCACCCGCGTGGTTGGGGAGAAGAGCGTCGGCGAGCGCCGTGGCGGCGTCGGCGGCATCCGGCCCCATTTCACCCAGGAAGGTCGCCGCTTGTTCCTGCACTTTCGGATCGGGATCCTTCAGCGTCTTCTGCAAAATGGAAAGAGCAGGTCGCGCGGGCGGCCCGCCGATGCGCGCCAGAGCGAAGGCGGCCAGCATCGCCGTCTCCGAGTCTTCGTTCCGCAGCAGTTGCGTCAACGGCTCCAGCTGAGCGGCTAACTTATTGTTCTCTTGCTTGCCGGTTTCTTCCATTGACTTGAGGGCGTCCACGACTGGTTGGAGATTTCCCGATCGGGCGGCAGTGCGATAGCGTTCCAGCGCCGTCTCGCGAGCCGCCTTGGCGTCGGGAAGTCCGATGCCGCCCAGGTTCTTTAGCACGGGACCAATGGCCTCGCGGAGTTGCCGCTGAATCTCCTCGGGATTGTTGGCGTTCATCAAGGGCATGACCGCGTCGATGATTTGCTTGTTCTGATTGTCGAGCAGCACGGTCAATTTGCCCAGCGCGGTGCGGAGCAGCACGTCGTCCGGGTCCGGCTTCTGGGACTCGGACCGTACGAGGTCCAGAAGCGGTTTCCAGGCGCGGGCCGCCGTCGGCAGTCCGATGTCGCCCAGTGCCGTGGCCGAGTCGCGGCGCACCAGCGCGTCGTCGTCGCGCAACCGATCGCAGAGAAGATCGACCGTTTCTTCACCTGCTTCCTTGCCGAGGCGGCCGAGCGCCCAGGCGGCGTTTTGCCGAACGATCGCGGCGGGATCGCGCAGGGCGGTTTTCAAATCGCCGATGGCAGACACAGCCTCTTTGCCGAACGTGCCCAGGGCGTAGGCGGCGCTGCGTTTTACCTTCGGCGCATCGTCCTTCAAGCCGGCGCGGAGCGCGGGGGAGAGGAGGGGCCAGTAGGCGGCGCTGGCTCCCCTGGTTGCCAGGATGACGTCGCCAAGCGCTGCGGCGGCCGCATCGCGCACTCCCGCGTCGCGATCCGAGCGCAGGAGATCGGCGAGCTTTTGCAGGTTTTTCTCGTCGCCGATGCCCATATTGCCCAGCGCCAAAGCGGCGATGCGGCGCACTTCCTGCTTCGCGGAGTCCAGGTCGCTTCCCCAGACGCATGACCACATGCCCACTAACTCAGCCGCAGGGGCGCGCACGGCCAGCGGCAGCACCAGCGCCAGGGCGAAGATCATCGACTTTGAATGGGACATGTGCGGTTCCCTTCTACTTCTCCAACTTCATCTGAATCAGTTTCATCGCCCCCTCAGCCGCGGCTTTAATATCCTTCTCCACTCCCGGTTTTGTCAAGAGCGCGGTCAGCGCCGGCAGGGCTGGCTTGGCGCCGTCGCGCAGGACGGCGAGGGTGCCACAGGTACAGATGACGATGGCGGGGTTTCGATCCTCCAGCAATTCGATCAACGTCGGGATGACCGTCTTGACCCGTGCTCCGACGATCCCCAGCGCCTGGATGGCGTTGATCCGGATGCGCAGTTCCGGGGCACTCAGGTAACCTTTGATCTTGGCGATGCCGGCTTCGCTCGGCTTGTCGATCGCCATCCAACTAACCAGCGCCCAGATGCCCACGATCTTTTCCGGATCGCCGGTCAACGTCTGCAGCACCTTGACTGATTTCTCGTGGAGCGCGACGTCTCCGGAGCGGCCCATGCCGCCGAGAGCAATGACCGCCTCCAGACGAACCTGCGCGGTCGTCTCGATGGTATGATAACAGCGGTTCAGGAGGACATTCGTGACGCGCGGATCGGGCGAACCGTTGGCAAGGTTGCCACAAGACTCCAGGGCGCGGATGCACGTGCGGCGAATCTCGAACGAATCCACATCCTCGGCCCCCTTGAGCAGGGCGGCGAGGGCGTCCTTGCTACTCTCGCCGAAGCGCAGCAGGCAGACGGCGGCGTGGAAGCGAACGATGACTTGCGGTTCCGATGCATCCAACCGGCCGAAGCCCGCCGTCAGGCGCGGAATCATCGCCTTGACGATGCGCGGAACCTCGTCTTTCTTCACATCGAGGACGGACAGGGCCATGACGGCCCGGACGCGGAGGCTCGTGTCCTTGTCCTGGCAGCGGTTCAGAAGAAGCGTGACCAGTTCGCCCGCGTGCGGGCCGGGAAAGAGAGCGACGGCCCGGATCGCTTCCTCGCGGACGCTCGCATCGTCCGACTTGAGGTCGCTCATCCACTGAACCAGACTTCTGCCGCCGACTTCCGTTATGGTAGGGTCGGTTGGCTTGGGCTTCGGCTCGTCGGCACCGGTCCCTGGCGGCGCGAAAGCGATCGTCAAGACGATGGCCGCGAGGAGCCTCCCGGTTGTGCGCATGAAACCTCCACGAATGATTACCCTTCCCACCCGTACAGGATACCATTGCGACGAGGTCAATGGCAATGAGGTAGTGTTGTCCGTTTGCCGCTTGCGGCTTCGCGGCGGATGCCCGCTAAGCCGCAAGCGGCAAAGTCCCCGTTGTCACGAGAGCCTTTCATGAGCAAAATAGCCGTCGCCAGCCCGCAAGAGGCCGTCGCCATAGACCGCCGGCGCCTGCGCGAAGTCGTCCGCGTCGTGCTGGAGGGAGAAGGCGTCGCCGATTACGAAATCAGCCTCGCCTTCGTCGATAACACGACGATTCACCGTCTTAACCTGCGCTACCTCCAACACGACGAACCGACGGACATCCTCACGTTCCCGTTGAGTGACCCGAACGCGAAGGCGCTGGCGGGGGAGCTTGTCATCGGCGCCGAGGTGGCGTTGACGCAGGCGGCGGAACGCGGTCACGACGTTCAAGACGAGTTGGTGCTGTACGTCATCCACGGTCTGCTCCACCTGTGCGGCTTCGACGACCACGACGCGGAGGACGTCCTTGCCATGCGCGCACGCGAGCGCCATTACCTGCAATTGGTCGGGTTGCCGGACATCACGTCGAAGGATGTTGAGTAGACGCGTTCATACTTGATGGACGAGCCGCGACCGTCCGGGAGCGTGGGGAGCGCTGCCTTGTCGGACGAGCCGCGACCGTCAGGGAGCGTGGGGGAGCGCTCCCTTGTCGGACGAGCCGCGACCGTCAGGGAGAGTGGGGGAGCGCTCCCTTGTCGGACGAGCCGCGACCGTCAGGGAGCGTGGGGGGGCGCTCCCTGTCGGGCGGGGCGGCGACGCACAGGGAGGGGGGGGGGCGGGGGCGGGCGGGCGGG
>JBBQPD010000728.1:0-3946 GCA_038331535.1 Gemmatales bacterium
GCCACCGGCGTGTAACCGCTCTCGTGCAGCCCTACCGTCAGCATCGGACAGCCCGCGTTCGTGACGACGGTCTTGCCGACGACGACGGCATTGCAGGCGAAGCGGTGCGCCTCGTCCTTATCGACCGCCAGCAATTTCGGAATGTTCGCCTCGATCACTTTGCGCCCGTAGCCGTCGAAGGCGTCGGGATACCAGAGCGCCTCGCCGGGGGCCAGCGGACAAAAGCATGTATCGAGATGGTAAAAGGACGGATTGACCAGTTCCAGCGGCAGCACCTGGCATTTCAAGGCGGCGGCGAGCCACTGATGGCCGCGCACGTCGCTGCGAATGCGATAACCGGCGAACAGCGTTTTTCCACAAAACAGCGCGTCGCCGGCACCCTCGAAGAACACGTTCGGCGGCAGGTGTTCGACTGTGAAGCCGTGCATTTCGAACCAGGCATCGAAGTGCGGAGACTCGCGAGCGCGCACGGCGTGACGAAAACACGAGCTGTAGAAGCGGCGGCCGAACACCAGACCGGCGTTGGCGGTGAATACGAGGTCCGGCAAACCCTTCTGCGGCGCCATCAGCTCGACGACCGCGCCGAGACCACACAGCGTTTCGTACAACCGTCGCCACTGTCCCCGCGCTAGTTCTGGCGAGCTGCCGCGCGAACGGTTCATCCAGGGATTGATTTCGTACTCGATGCCATAATAATCGGGCGGACACATGAGAATGCGCGGCGTTCGCATGGCGGACATCCATTTTGAACCACAGAGGCACAGAGGACACAGAGAAAGACAAATGCAAAATGAGTCACCGACTTTGAAGCGGCAACAACCGGGTCATTCTGCTTCATTTTGCATTTGTCTTTCTCTGTGTCCTCTGTGCCTCTGTGGTTAGTCCTGTATTTCCGTCACCAGCGCCCGTAGGAACGGCTCGGCGTCGGTCACGACGCCGACAGTCTGGATACTGCCGCGATCGGTCAGCTTCGTCACCGTCGCCGGGTTGATATCCACGCAGGCCACGCGCACCCACGCCGGCAAGAGGTTACCCGTCGCGATGGAATGCAGCATCGTCGCCATCATCAGGCAGAAGCCGACGCCGCGAATCAGCTCGCGCATCTTCCGCTGCGCCTCCAGCGCGTCCGTGATGACCTCCGGCAGCGGCCCGTCGTCGCGGATGCTGCCGGCCAGGAGAAACGGCACGTCGCGGCGCACGCACTCGTACATGATGCCGCTCTTGAGAGCGCCGCGCTGCACCGCGTTGCGGATGCCGCCCAGGCGGCGGATGGTATTGATCGCCCGCAGGTGGTGTTCGTGGCCCTCCTCCGTCGGCAGCCCGTGGTCGAGCGATACGCCCAGGCTGGTGCCGTAAAGCGCCTGTTCGATGTCGTGCGTCGCCAACGCATTGCCGGCGAAGAGCACGTTGAGATAGCCGCGCCGGATCAGTTCGGAGATATGGCCGACGCCGCCGGTGTGAACGACGGCGGGACCGAGGACGGCCAGGATCTTTTCGCCGGACTGGCGCGTGCGCCGCATGGCCTGGGCGATCTCACGCACCGCCACGCCCTTGGGCTTCTCGCTGGATACCGGGCTGGCCATGAACTCGAACAGGCTCTGCCGGGCCGCCGTTTCCGCCGGGAAGACGCGCAGCCCGTCGCGGCCGACGACGAGGTGGTCGCCGAGGCGCACGTCCGTCATCGGCACGCAACGGGCCGCTCCTTCGGGATCGACCAGGATGCCGCAGTCCATCTCCTGGTCTTCCACCTCGATCCATTCGCCGCCGAGGCGCACCTGCGTCCGGTAGTTGGTCGTGCTGTAAAACCCTTCCGGAAAGGCGCCGTCCATATCGGCGGCGACGACGGCACAATCGCGGGCCGCGGTCGGAGCGGCGCCGTGGTCGTGAATCTGTCCGAGGATATCGCGCAGTTTCTCGACGGTCGGCGCCCGTACTTCAATGCGCGCGAAGCTCGGGTCGGTCTGCTTCTGGCCGATGCGGATGTCTTTGAGGACGTAGGAGCCGCCGCGCGTCAGGATTTCGTCCAGCACCTTGGGCAACAGCAAGGAGTCGATGATATGTCCCTGAATCTCGACCTCTTCCACGAACCCGGTCGGCGCCGAAGTGGCCGGTAGCATGACTGCCTCCTTGATGTGTGCTGCCATTCTCGTTTAGCAGCGACCCGATTGGGTTGCGGCTAAACGGTAATGATCCCGGACTGTAAAGGTCATTGTACCAGAAGATTCCGCTGGACCCGCCGCCTCAATATCGGGAGAATGAATCGGTGATTCTGCCCGCGTGCCACCGCCCTGCCTCGATCCTGCCCGGGAGAAAAGAGAGTATCCCCATTATTGCCTTGAGGCCCGTTCACGGGCCTTTGCCGCGGAGCGGTAATAGACCCGTCCTTCAGGGCGGGTGAGAGGGCCGAAGTTCGGTCGCCGCACTCGCTGTGGCCGGCCGGTAAGCGGAAGCACGACTAAACAGCTCAGCGTCACGAAGGGCACTCCATGTTCCGTATTCTCGACCACGGCTCACGTTTGTGTGACGGCCTGACGCGCCGCGACTGGTTGCAGGTCGGCGGACTCGGCATCTGCGGACTGACGCTGCCAGGATTGCTGCAAGCGCGCGAAACGCAAGCGAAACCTGCCGCCGGCTCGTTCGGCCGGGCGAAGTCGTGCATCGCGCTGTTCCTGCTCGGCGGGCCGCCGCAGCACGAAACCTGGGATCCCAAGCCGGACGCGCCCGACGGCATTCGCGGTGAGTTCAAGCCGATCGCGACGAGCGTACCCGGCATACACGTCGGCGAGTTGATGCCGCGCACCGCCCGGCTCATGGAGAAGATCTGCGCCCTGCGGGCCGTGTCCACTGACGACAACGCCCACTCGTCGAGCGGCTACTGGATGCTGACCGGGGTGCCGCACCAGCCGACCAATTCCGAGAACTCCAAGCCCGGCGCTCCCAATGACTGGCCGAGCATCGCGGCCCTGGTCCAGCGTCTGCGAGCCAGTCGCGGCGGCTTGCCGGCGTCGGTCGTGCTGCCCGACCACATCTGGAACACGGGCATGATCTCGTGGCCGGGGCAGGACGGCGGCTTCCTCGGTCGGTCCGCCGATCCATGGCTGATTCACTGCAATCCGAATGATCCGAGCTTCGACATCCCCGGTCTCGCCCCGCCGGCCGACGTGACGCCGCTGCGGCTCAGCGGCCGGCTGTCGTTGCTGGAGCAGGTCAACCACGGTCTCGACGCCGTGGACCGGAGCGGCGCCGTCGCTCGTTTCGACAATCGCAGCGGGCAGGCGTTCGACCTGCTGCGCGCCGGCAAGGCACGGCGGGCGTTCGACCTGGATCAGGAGCCGGAGAAGGTGCGCGAGCGCTATGGCCGCAACCGCTTCGGCCAGAGCGTGCTGCTGGCGCGGCGGCTGATCGAGGCCGGCGTCAGCCTGGTGCAGGTGAACTGGACGCGCATGCCGGGCGACACCGACGACAGCCCGGCGTGGGACACACACGGCAAGAACGCGGTACGGCTGAAGGGCAACTTGATGCCGCCGATGGACCTGGCGTATTCGGCGTTGCTGGAAGACCTGGCCGCACGCGGTCTGCTTGACGAGACGCTGATTCTCTGGGCCGGCGAGTTTGGGCGAACGCCGAAGATCAACGGCGGCGGCGGCCGCGACCACTGGGGGCACGTCTACTCGGTGGCTCTGGCGGGCGGTGGCATTCGCGGCGGCCAGGTGATTGGCGCCAGCGACAAGATTGGCGGCCACCCGCGCGAGGGGATGGTTCGGCCGCACGACCTGACGGCGACGATCTTCCACTGTCTCGGCTACCGCCCCGACGCGGAGATTTACGACGCCCTGAATCGGCCGCATCCGATCAGCCGCGGCGAAGTGATTCGGCAGGCCGTGTGATTCCTATTTTACGAGCCGCGACCGTCAGGGAGCGCCCCGCTATTTCACGAGCCGCGACC
>JBBQPD010000729.1:0-3938 GCA_038331535.1 Gemmatales bacterium
TGCGGCCTCAAACACGGAGAAAAGTAGGAGCACGCACAGGTCGTCGAGATCGTCAAGGACCGCCAGCGAGTCATTGAGGATTTCTGCAGAAGTAAGATCTTTAAGGTGGTCGTCGCGCCCGAGGCCGCCAGCCCACGGTAAGTTGTTCCAGTGCTTTTCGCCCAAACGCCCCAACGTGCGCGCCAGCCGACGCGCCGATTCATACCAGTACCAGGCGTCGGCAAGGGAAGCAATCACGTCATCAAAGCCTGTAAAATGGCCTCGAATTGCTCTCGATCGAGCGGCCGAATGCCGGAGCGTTCGTCTTGAATCAACCATTGCTCCTCGCCGGCATCGTTCAGTTTGCGATACAGATAATACTTGTACGCGCCGTTGGTAATGTCCACACGGCCTTCCGCGTTTTCGTGTCCGGCTTCGGCGTATGGTCCGAGGTGAGCGAGAACCATGCGGCCGACCGGCACCACCTTCACCGTGCACTCGCCGAAGTTGATGGCCAATCCCTGGATGTGGTAGGCGCCCAAGCCTTGTTCCCGTTTCTCGAACTTGAGCGGCTCAAGGTCGAGGAGTTCTAGGGTGCCCCCAACTGTCAGCCAGGAACGCAGTTGCGCGAGCAGTCGGTCTACGGCCGCGATCCATTCTTCACGATACTTGCGCCGCCGTATTTCATCGCGGGGTGCATTTTTGAGAAGGAATTCACGAAGTGTCATCGGAAGCCTCCAAATTCCTGCGCGTAACACTCCTGATTCTAACAGAGTGCCGCCAGCCGTGTCAGCCGTCAAAATCGAAACCTGGACGCGGCAGCTATCGGCCTCGTTTCTTGAACACGCTCGCGGTCTCCCCTTCGGCGCCAACGAACTCAACCAGCGGCATCACTTCAACGCGATCGGCTAGCGTGTAGCGGCGTGTACCCGGATAGACCACGATCAGCCGATCCAGCTTCAGGTCGCTCAGGGCCGTGCGCATTGAGGGCGTCAGGGTGGGCGCGTCCATGCGTTTGCATTCGACGCCGAGGCGGCGGCCGTGCTTGAATAATACCAGGTCGATCTCGGCGCCCTGGTGCGTCGCCCAGTAATACGCTTCGTCGGGGCGCAGGGCCTTGAGCACTTCTTCGACGGCGAAGCCTTCCCACGAGGCGCCCACTTTGGGATGAAGCTCCAGACCCCGCCGGTCGGCGATGCCCAGGAGCGCGTGCAGGAGGCCGCTGTCGCGCACGAACACCTTGGGCGCCTTGACCTGGCGCTTGCCGAGATTCTCGAACCACGGCGGCAGCTGCCGAAGCATGAAGACGCCGGTCAGGAGATCGAGGTAGCGGCGCACGGTCGATTCACTGACGGCGAGCGCGCGGGCCAGTTCGGCGCCGTTCCAGGTTTGGGCATGATAGTGGGCGAGCATGTTCCAAAAGCGCCGCAGGGCGACGGCCGGAATCTGGATGCCCAGCTGCGGGATGTCGCGTTCGAGAAAGGTCTGCAGAAACTGGCGGCGCCAGGCAACAGAATCGCTTTCACTTTTGGCCGTGTACGCCAGCGGAAACCCGCCGCGCAACCAGAGCCGGCCCTGGGCGCTTGGGCCGAGGTCGCGCAGGCGAAAGCCTTCCAGAAGCACGGTTTCCAGGCGTCCGGCCAGGGTTTCCGAGGATTGGCTGAGCAGCGCGGGCGCGGCGCTGCCCAGAATCAGAAACCGCGCAAGCAGCGGCTTACGATCCGCCAGGACGCGCAGCAGCGGAAACAGGTCAGGACGGCGTTGGATTTCATCGACGACCACGAGTCCTTTGAGCGGACGCAGCGCCAGGTCAGGCTCGGCCAGGCGAGCCACGCTCTGCGGGTCTTCGAGGTCGAAGTAATTGACCGAATCCGCGGGCACGAACTGCCGGGCCAACGTCGTCTTGCCACACTGGCGCGGCCCCAGCAGCGCCACTACCCGGCTCTGCCGAAGGGCGGTGCGCACCAGACGAATATCGGCTTCCCGGTCGATCATGGCCCTGATCGTACACCATGAAAATCCGTCAGACAAGGGAGGAATTTCATGGTCGCCCAATCGAGGCCTCACCCCCTCAGCAGATGCAGCCGCACCAGGTTCAGCGCCATCTTCGCCGTGCGGCGGCGTACCTCGTCGCGCGTGCCGGTCCAGCTATGTGTCGCCGACTTGACGCCGCCGGACCACGCCAGCGCCGTACACACCGTGCCTGCCGGTAGCTCCGGACCCAGGTCGCCCGGACCGGCGACGCCGACCGTGCTCACCGCCAGGTCGGTCCCCAGCCGCGTGCGGCAGCCGATCGCCATGCGCTCGGCCACCGCGGCGCTCACGGCGCCCTGCGCGTCCAGCAGTTCCTGCGGCACGCCGAGGAGATCGACTTTGAGCCGATTGTCGTAGGCCGTCACGCCGCCGCGAAACCAGGCGCTGGCGCCCGGCACCATCGCCAGCCGGGCTGCTACTAAACCCGCCGTCACCCCCTCCGCGGTCGCCAGTGTCTGCCGTTTCGCCGACAGCAGCGCGGCCACGGCGTCTTGCAAATCCTCGTCCTCTACGCCAAACACCAGCTCGCCCAGGCGTGCGCGGATCGTCGCCTCGACGGGGGCGGCCTGGGCCAGCGCCTCGTCGCGGGTCGCGCCGCGGGCCAGGATGCGCAGGGAGATCGTCGCGTCGCTGACGGTGATGCCGACCTCCGGGACGTGGCCGCGGCGCGTCAGGTCGGTCAGCTGCTCTTCCACCTGCGACTCGCCGGCGCCGAAGGCATTGATCTTGCGCTGGAGCAGCACGCCGCCGCCGAGGCCCAGCGCCAGCAGCTTCGGCCGGACGCGCTGCTCGTACATCTGAAACATCTCGGACGGCACACCGGGCATGGCGGCGACCCAGGCGTCGCCCAGCTTCATCCAGACGCCGGGCGCGGTGCCCCAGTCGTTGGGAATCGGCTCGGCCCCAAATGGGAAGAGCGCCTGCACGCGGTTGCGCTCCGGCATCGGGCGGTTGCGGCGCTGAAACATCGCCGCGATGGCGTTGAGCGACGGTTGATGCAGCACCAGTTCGACGCCGGCGGCTTGGGCCAGCACTTCGCGCGTCAAGTCGTCGAGCGTCGGGCCGAGGCCGCCGGTCGCCAGCACGAGGCCGGCGCGGCGAGCGGCGGTGCGGAACACATCGAGGTTGGCGTCGAAGTCGTCGGCGACGGTGGTGTGCCAGCCGACGGCGATACCGTCTTCAGCCAGGCGTCGGCTGAGCCACTGGCTGTTGGTGTCGAGATTCTGGCCGCTGGTGATCTCGCTGCCGATGGAGATGATTTCGCACTTCATGAGGTATCTCCGCGAAACGGCAAGCCGAGGGCCGTTGCACGAATTGTAGCGAGCGCGGCGCGCTTTGCTTGCGCGCCGGAACCAGCGGGCAGGCTATCCCGACCTCATCCCCGACAGCCAGCGCCATTCTTCGGCTCTCGCCTCTCCGTAATGTGGCCGTCGCCCTCTTTCAGGGCCAGCACCCGCTCGGCATTGAGCTGAATAAAGTGCGTCCACTGGCCGGGGACCGTCGTCTCGTGGAAGATTGCCTCGACGGGACATTCCGGCACGCACGCCTCGCAGTCGATGCACTCCTGGGGATCGATGTAGAGCATGCTGTCGTCCTGGTAAAAGCAGTCGGTGGGGCAGACGGTCACACAGTCCGTGTACTTGCAATCGTGGCACGGCTGGCAAACGACGTAACTCATGGGTCGGTTTCCTTTTGGTAGAGGGGTTGAGCGACGCTTCTCCTTTGGCAAGCCGTGTGCCGAGATGGAAACGCGCCACGATCGTTGTCAGAACGTGTTTGTGCAAAATAGGTTGTGGCGAGGACCGGAGAACACGGCGAAAAGAGAGGTGCTGTCGCAGCCGACGATGGGTGGTCACAACGACCAAAGGAAGTCGGAAAAGGAGCCGCGCACGCAGTAAGCGGTGGGAAGACCGCTTACTGCGTGC